>JBJOQV010000249.1:0-4227 GCA_046049785.1 Pseudomonadota bacterium | reverse complement strand
GGCCTCTATGCGCAGCATTCAAACTAGAGTACGCAGTTTTCATGCGGGTTTTGGGGCAAAAATGGCTGAAAAGGCTCATGGATACTGCGTAAAGCGTTTCTCAATGAGATCAAACACGCCTCATACTCCCCACCCCGCGTAAAATCACGCTTTACCTCAAAAGCGTGTTCGCAGTGACTACTCCCGCCGTCTCAACTTCTGCGCCTTCTGCCCCCAAAGTGGGCTTTGTTTCGCTCGGCTGCCCCAAGGCGCTGGTGGATTCTGAACTGATTCTTACGCAACTGAAGGCTGAGGGGTACGAAACCTCCAAGACCTTTGAAGGCGCTGATCTGGTGATTGTGAACACCTGCGGCTTTATCGATGACGCGGTGAAAGAAAGCCTGGACACGATTGGTGAGGCACTGGCCGCCAACGGCAAGGTGATTGTGACGGGCTGCCTGGGTGCCAAGAGCGAGGGCGGTGAGAATCTGGTGGCCAAGGTGCACCCCAAGGTGCTGGCCGTCACCGGCCCGCACGCGCGGGACGAGGTGATGCAGCACGTACATGTGCATCTGCCCAAGCCGCATGATCCTTTTACCGATCTGGTGCCCGAGGCAGGGATCAAGCTCACGCCCAAGCATTACGCGTATCTCAAGATTTCTGAAGGCTGTAACCATCGCTGCAGCTTTTGCATTATTCCCAGCATGCGCGGCGACCTGGTGAGCCGGCCGATTGGCGAGGTGATGCGCGAGGCAGAAGCGCTGGTAAAGGGCGGCGTGAAAGAGTTGCTCGTGATCAGCCAGGACACGAGCGCGTATGGCGTGGACGTGAAGTACCGCACCGATTTTGTCGCTGGCCGCCCGGTGCGCACGCGCATGACAGAGCTGGCGCAGGAGCTGGCCACGCTGGGTGTGTGGGTGCGCATGCATTACGTGTATCCGTACCCGCATGTGGATGAAGTGCTGCCGCTGATGGCGGAGAACAAAATCCTGCCGTACCTGGACGTGCCGTTTCAACACGCGCACCCGGATGTGCTCAAGCGCATGAAGCGGCCCGCCAGCGGCGAGAAGAACATCGAGCGCATCGCCAAGTGGCGTGAGGTGTGCCCGGACATCACGATCCGCTCCACGTTTATCGCCGGCTTTCCGGGCGAGACGGAAGCGCAGTTTCAATACCTGCTGGATTTCCTGCAGGAGGCGCAGCTGGACCGCGTGGGCTGCTTTGCTTATTCTCCGGTGGATGGCGCTACCGCCAATCAGCTGGATGGCGCGCTGCCTGATGAGATACGCAAAGAGCGGCAGGCGCGCTTCATGGCTGTGCAGGAAGGGATTTCACGTAAGCGATTGCAGCGTTTTGTGGGCCGCACCTTAAAAGTGTTGGTGGATCAGGCCAGCACGCAAGGCGGCGTGGGCAGAAGCTTTGCCGACGCGCCGGAGATTGACGGCGTGGTGCACATTGCGCCGCCGGACCGGCCCAGCCGAAAGTACAAAGTGGGCGAAATCATCAGCGTGCGGATTGAGCGCGCGATGGAGCATGATTTGGCGGGTGTGCCGGTTTAGCAGATGCTGATACGGCCCGTTCGCGTTGAGCCTGTCGAAACGCATTTGCTGAAATGATGACCAGCTTAGAAGTACAAATGGGCTTCGACAGGCTCAGTCCGAACGGAAATTTAAATCGGCCGCTTGTTCAATTAGCGCAATGCCGCCTGCCGCAGCGCGGCTGCGCGGCGCGGATCGGCCGGCACGCCCAGGCCGTATTCGTAAGATTCTGCCAACGCCTGCTTGGCTTCTGCAAGGCCCGCTTCTGCGGCTTGTTGCAGCAGCGTGGTGGACCGTGCGAAATCACGCATCACGCCTTCACCGCGACGCAGCCGGACGGCTTGATCGTAGGTCACTTTGGCTTGCTCAGCGCTTAGCGTAGGCGCGGGAGACGGTGCTGCTACCACTTCTTTAGCTGCGGGCGGCGCCAACAAATCGGGCTGCGTGCGCGTGACTTCTTTGCGTAGCGCTTGCGCTTTGGCTGCATCGGCGGTAATTCCCAGGCCAAACTCATACGCTTCAGCCAGCGCAAGTTGCGCCTGCGCAAAACCTGCTTGTGCGGCGCGCTCAAGCAAGGCCGCAGACTGCACAAGATCGCGGTTCATTCCTTGACCACGGCGCAGGCGCATGGCTTGTGCATAGGCCTGCTCGGCTTGCGCAGCATCCATAAGCGGCGGTTTTGGGGCTGCTACCGGGGTGGGTGCCGCGGCGGGCGCGGGTTCAAGCGGCTTGGCTGGGGCCGCAGCGACGGGAGTAGTCGGTATAGGCTGCGCTGGCGCAGGCGCTGCAACCGCTACTGGCGTGCTCGCAGATGCAGGTGCTGATGCCGTGGGCGGCATGGTAATAGGGGTGGGTGCCGCTGCAGGTGCCGGCACCGCTACCGGCGCAGTGGGTTGAGCAACTGCCGCAACAACCGTTGGTGCCGGCGCAGGTTTTTGTTCGGGAGCCGCGCGGCTTGGTTCGCTGGTTTGCGCGGCGACCTTCGCCGAGCTTGCTTGCGCCAGGAGTTGCCGGGCCTGGGCGTCGCCGGTGAGTGCTGCGCGCTCAAGCAGCACCTTGCGGTACTCAGGCGCCAGGTCAAACCGCTTGGCATCGGCCAGCGCCACCAGATTCACACCGGCTTGTACAGAGCCCGCAATGATCGCCTGCATGTAGTAGTTTGCCGCGCGTTCATCACTGGCTGTAACTCCCAGGCCGTTGGCATACAGAGAGCCCATGCCGTTGAGCGCATCTGCATTGCCGGTGAGTGCACCACGTTCGTAGAGCTGAGCAGCGCGCGGATAGTCGCGCATCAGGTCGGCCATGCGGCCCAGCAGGTAGAGCGCGCGGCCGTCATTTTGCTGGGCACGCGGCAACAATAACTGCTGCGCGCGGGCGCCTTGACCCAGCAAGCCATAGACAATCGCCAGGGGGTACACCGCTTCGGCGTAACCGGCATCACTGGCGCGCAGCAGCAGCACCAGCGCTTCATTGGTACGTTGGGCAGTGAGTGGCGGCGAATCATCGCGCAGACCAATGATGGCTTGTGCAAGCATGGTGTCGCGCACCGGGCCAACCGCTTGTTGACGCAGCAGCGCCTCAGCTTGTGTGTACTGATGTTGGAACAGCATGCCGCGCGCTTGTTCAAGCGCCAGTGTTTGCGCAAAAGATACCGCGCAAAACAACGCCATGCCGGCAAGCAGCAGTGGGAAAATAGATTTCAGTGTGCGGCGATTCATTTTTTGCAGCCAACTCAAATTCTGCAACACAGCTCAGCCTGAAGCATAGACCGTTTTGCGGGCGCAGGAAGATGCAAAATCATCTCCCTACCGCCGCCTTGCGCAGTTCCAGCGCTTTGCGCGGGTTGGATACCACACCCAAACCATAGTCATACACATCCGCCAGCGTGCGCTGCGCATCGGGCAGGCCCGCGGCAGCGGCCTGTTCAAGCAGCGCAGCCGCTTTGGCCAAGTCGCGCACGGCGCCTTCGCCGCGTTGCAGGCGCAGCGCCTGCGCGTAAAGGTCAGCGGCTTGCGCGGCTGTAAGCGGTGCTGGTACGGGCGCACTTGGTGGTGCAGTCGCAGTCGCGGTAGCGGCCGCAACTACCGCGGGCGGGCTGGCGACGGCGGGGCGCGGCGGTGCGGCGGGTGGTGGAGCAGCGCTTGCAGATGAAGTGGTTGATACAGCAGCGCCTGAAAACAAAGCGGCCGGGGTTGCCGCGCGCGCGGACGCAGCAGCAGGAGCGACAGGTGCAGGCACGTTTGGCGCTGGAGCCGTTGCTATCGGCGCAGGCGCGCTGCGCCCCAGCATGCGCAGCGCGGTGGGCTGGCCCATCTGCGCCGCGCGTTCCAGCAACGCGGTGCGTGATTCATTCGTTGCAAGCTGCGTGCGCCCGGCATCGGCCAGCGCCACCAGATTGATGCCTGCTTCAATCGACCCGGCCGCCACCGCGTCGCGGTAGTACTGCGCGGCGCGGCCATCGTCTCTGGCAACGCCCAGCCCGTTGGCGTGCAGATAACCCAGATTGTTGAACGCATCTGCATTGCCGCGGTGGGCGCTGCGTTCATAGAATTGCGCGGCGCGCAGGTATTCGCGCGAGGCCTCGGCAATTCGCCCAACCAGATACAGTGCGCGAGCATCGCTTTGCGCTGTAAGCGGCGCAAGCAGTTGCTGCGCTTCAGTTACGCGGCCGCTGCTGGCCAGAATCGTGGCCAGTGGGTAGGTTGCTTCC
>JBJOQV010000248.1:0-5023 GCA_046049785.1 Pseudomonadota bacterium | reverse complement strand
CAAGTTGAACGCAATTAGAGCGTGAGTCTATGGTCGCTCAAGTGACCTTCACCAGCTATCCATGCATTGCCGTACATCCGGACTGACTAAAGTTAGGTGCTTAATTCATTAGCCAATCGTGGTGTCGCACCATTGAAGTTATCCGCTGCAGACATGCCGGCCTTGGAACCGCCTCCATGAATTCGGCGGCTAAAAACGTTTACGTAATATCCATGCGGGTTTTGAGGCAGAAATTCGTGAAAAGCCGCATGGATATTGCGTAAAAGCAAAAAAAAGAGCGCTCACGCGCTCTTTTTTCTATGCAGTCCGCTTACTTCTGCGCCGGCTTGTCTTTCATGCCGTCATGGTTCAGGTCTTTCTGGCGGTCATGCTTTTGTGCGTAGATGCGTTTGCTTTGCATGTCTTGCGCGTGCTCGATGCGGTGCGCTTCCTTCTTGCCAATCTTGCCGTCGTTGGCCAGCGCGCGCTGTTCCATGTTGTTGACTTTGGCCTGGCCGCGGTCCATCCGGTTGGCTTCGCGCTGGGTGAGCTGGCCGCTGGCAACGCCTTTGTCAATGCGCTGCTCTTGGCGCGCTTCGCGTGCGTCAATACGCGCCTGGCCACGCTCTTGCGGCAGCGGCTGCGCGGCTTGCGCGAACGCTGCGCCAGTCAACAGTGTGAAGGCTGTAGCAGCCGCTACTTTGGCAATGGTCGCTTGCATGTGAATCTCTCCTGGTTTGTTTGACGATGTGCCGTGTTGTTTTGCACATGATCATTGAACGCGCCAGGCACGGTAACCGTCTTGCCGGCAGTTGTAACCGCCAGTAAGCGCTGTATCGAGCCAGCAAGCTCAGCTGAACTGCGGGCCGATCAGATCCAGCCGGTCTGTACACATGGCGTCAACGCCCATGGCAAACATGGCACGCGCGGTGTCTGCATCATTAACGGTGTAGACAAACAGGCCGTAGCCGGCCGCTTTGATGGCGCTGGCCGCCTGCGCCTTGAGCATTTTGTGGCTGGTATGCAGCGCCACGCAGCCAAGCGCGCGCAGATCGTCTTGCCAATTGCCGGGCACTACGGTGTAGAGCATGGCGCGGTCAATCACGGGCGCGTGCTGCTGCGCTGCGGCAAGGGCAGCAAAGTTGAAGCTTGAAAACAGCGGCCACTTGGACTTGTCTTTTTCGTCCGCAAACAGCCGCAGCGTTTCGCGCGCAACCACTTCACCCGTCACCGCTTCAAAGCCCGGCGCGGGTTTGATCTCGATGTTCATAAAGAGCTGGTTGGCACGGCAGTAGCGCACCACTGCTTCAAAAGTCGGCACGGTCGCGCCGGCGTACTGCGGTTTGCCTTGCCACGCGCCGGCGTTCATGGTGACCAGCCGCGCGGCTGTATGTGCAGCCACCTCGCCCTGCCCCGGCACGGTGCGGCCAAAGACCGGGTCATGCATCAGAATCGGCACCTCGTCTTTGGCCAGCATCACGTCAAACTCCACGGCGGCAAAGTCCATCTGCTTGGCCAGTTGCATTGCCTCCAGCGTGTTTTCAGGTGCGAGCGTGCCGCCGCCGCGGTGCGCAAAGATTCGGGTGGGGTAGTGGTAGGGCATGCATGTTTCCGGTGACGTCAACGCGTCTTTATAACTGCTAATCTGTTGCGCATGGAAAAACCCACCGCGCTTGCGGGAATCAAAGTACTGGACATGACCCGCGTGCTGGCCGGCCCGTGGGCGGGGCAGGTGCTGGCTGATCTGGGTGCGCAGGTGATCAAGATTGAAAAGCCGCATGTGCGGGGCCACGGCGGTGGCGACGACACCCGCACCTGGGGCCCGCCGTTTTTGCAGGATGCGCACGGCAACGACACTGCCGACGCGGCCTATTACCTGGCCGCCAACCGCGGCAAGCAAAGCGTGACAGTAGACATTGCCAAGCCAGAAGGCCAGGCCATCATCCGCAAGCTCGCCGCGCAAAGCGATGTGCTGCTGGAAAACTACAAAGTCGGCCAGCTCAAAAAGTATGGGCTGGACTATGCAAGCCTTTCTGAGATCAACCCGCGGCTGATCTACTGCTCCATCACGGGCTTTGGCCAGACCGGGCCGCTGGCGCACCGCGCCGGCTACGATTTTGTCACGCAAGGCATGAGCGGATTTATGAGTATTACCGGCGAGCGCGATGATGCACCCGGCGGCGGGCCGCAGAAAGCCGGTGTGGCGATCAGCGACTTATTCACCGGCCTGTACGCCGCCATTGGCGTGCTGGCCGCGCTGCAGCAGCGGCACCGCACCGGGCGCGGCCAGCAGATTGATCTGGGCTTGCTGGATGTGATTGTTGCGGCCATGGCCAACATGAACACCAACTATCTGGCCAGCGGCGCGGCGCCCAAGCGCTGGGGCAACGCGCACCCCAACATCGTGCCATATCAAACCTTTGCAGTGGCTGACGGGCACATCATTCTGGCAGTGGGCAACGACGGCCAGTTCAAAAAGTTTTGCGAGGTTGCAGGCTGCAGTGAGCTGGCGGACGATCCACGCTTTGCCACCAATCCGCAGCGCGTGGCGCACCGCGCGCAGCTTGTGCCGCTGCTGGAGCAGGTTTTGCGAACACGCAGCAAAACCATGTGGATCGCGCAGCTTGAAGCTGCCGGCGTGCCCTGCGGGCCAATTGACACGATTGCTGAGGCGCTGCATAACCCGCAAGTGCTGGCGCGCGGCATGCGGGTGGACTTGCCGCATCCGGCCGCGGGCACCGTCAAGCTCGTGGCCAGCCCGATCAAGATGAGTTCTTCTGCGACTACGGCAACCACCCATCCGCCGCTGCTTTCGGAACATACAGATTCAGTGCTGCAAAGCTTGGGCTACACGGCGGCGGACATTGCGCGCCTGCACGAGCAAGGCATCGTATGAGCTTGGATGAACTGCACGTGATTGTGCGCGGCCGCGTGCAAGGCGTAGGCTTTCGCGACGCGGTGCAGGAGCAGGCTATCGTGCTGCTGCTGTCTGGCTGGGTGCGCAATCTTGCCGACGGCGGCGTGGAAGTGTATGCACGCGGCGGGGCAGACGCTGTGACCACGCTGCGCGGTTGGCTTGCGATTGGCGCAGCACCAGCGCGTGTGGATACCGTGGAGGATCTGCCCGCGACTGGCAAGCAGCGCGCGCTGTCGCCAGCAGATCATTTTATTCGCTTACCAACCACATTTAACTAGGCTCTACGCAATATCCATGCGGGTTTTGGAGCAAAAATGGCTGAAAAAGCGCATGTATATTGCGTGATCTCTTTTCAATTGTTTACAAAACCACTCTCAAGATCGGCCCACATTATGCGTGCACTGATTACCTCGATTTGTATTGCTGCCAGCCTGCTCATCACCCCGCTTGCCGCAGCGCAAACCTGGCCCAGCAAACCCATCAAGCTCGTAGTGCCCTACCCGCCCGGCGGCCCGCTGGATACGGTAGCGCGTGCGCTGGCAGAGAAAATCAAAGACCCGCTTGCGCAGCCGGTGATTGTGGAGAACAAGCCTGGCGCAGGCGGCAACATTGGCGCAGATCAAGTAGCCAAAAGCGCAGCCGACGGCTATACGCTCGCGATGGGCGCAGTTGCGACGCATGCCATCAACCCGCACTTGTACGCCAAGATGCCGTATGACGCGCTGAAAGATTTCGCGCCAGTCACGCTGGTGGCCAACGTGCCCAACGTGCTGGTGATCACGAGCGATTTTGCCGCCAAGCACGGCGTGAACACGCTGGAGGATTTTGTGAGCCTGCTTAAACGCAACCCCGGCAAGTTCAACTTTGCCAGCGGCGGCAACGGCAGCGCGGGGCATTTGGCCGGCGAACTGCTCAAGGCCCGCGCTGGTGTGTTTGCCGTGCATATTCCCTACCCAGGCGCTGCGCCGGCGCAGCTTGGGCTGCTGGCCGGGCAGACGGACTTTATGTTTGACAACCTTGCGAGTGCGAGCGGCAACATCAAAAGCGGCAAACTCAAAGCGCTGGCGGTCACCACCGCCGCGCGCGCCGCAAGCTTTGCCGATGTGCCCGCCGTCTCTGAAGCCGGTGCGTCGCAAGGGCTAAAGGGCTTTGATATCAGCACCTGGTTTGGCATTTTCGCGCCGGCCAAAACCCCGGCTGACGTCATCGCGCGCCTGAACCGCGAGATCACGGCTGCGCTGCGAACCGCGGACATGAAAGAGCGCCTTGCGCGCCTGGGCGCAGAAGGCGCGCCCATGCCGCCGGACCAGTTTGCGGCCTTTGTCGCGGCGGAGCATCAGAAATACGCAGAACTCGTCAAACGCAGCGGTGCGCGGATTGATTAGCGCAAGCTTGACTGCAAATAAACCGGAAAATCTGCGCAAATGCGTCCATACGGAAGCAATTTCTGCGGCCTGTGCAGCAAAAAACAAACACGCCATTTTTCCCGCTTCCCATAAACACGGGATTTGACCCTGCGCAAGGCAGGTTGCAGGCAAGCTCTACGGCCTGTAAGCATTAAGATTTTCTCTGTCAAGTTCAGTAAAAAAATTACAAGTAATCTTGTGCGTTCACACGGCTTAGCTTCGCTCCTTCATAACGTCTGCATGTGGTTTGCGCCATGTGCGGCATAGCCGGCATCCTGGCCCTATCAAGCGGGCAACCGCCCACGCGGCCAGAACTTGCCGCAATGATTGCCATGCTGCATCACCGTGGCCCTGACGGCACCGGGTTGCTTTGCCAAGGCCCCATTGGCCTTGCACATGCGCGCTTGGCCATCATCGACGTAGCGGGTGGTGACCAGCCCATTTTCAACGAAGACCGCAGCATTGCCGTGGTCTTTAACGGCGAGATATTCAACTACATCGAACTGCGCGAGCAGTTGCGCAGCTGCGGCCACCGGTTTGCTACG
The DNA here is from genome assembly GCA_046049785.1 of Pseudomonadota bacterium. Taxonomy (GTDB): domain Bacteria; phylum Pseudomonadota; class Gammaproteobacteria; order Burkholderiales; family Burkholderiaceae_C; genus JBJOQV01. The sequence continues at coordinate 176 of JBJOQV010000248.1, read as the reverse complement.
CAATCTGACACCGAAGTGATCGTGCACGCCTATGAGGAGTATGGCGACAGCTTTGTTGAGCACCTCAACGGTCAATTTGCCATTGCGCTGTGGGACGCGCCCCGCCAGCGTCTGGTGCTTGCACGTGACCGCACCGGTATTCGCCCGCTGTTCTTTGCTGAACACGGCGGGCGGTT
>JBJOQV010000247.1:0-4106 GCA_046049785.1 Pseudomonadota bacterium | reverse complement strand
GCCCAAAGCTGTCACGCGAGCAGATCGAGCAACTGGATCGCGCGCGCAAATTCGGCCGCGGTATCGGCTACGCGCGGCAGTGGGTATATGCGGCGTTTGACATGGCCCTGACCTTTGAACGTAAGGACAAAACCGCGCTGGAGGCGTGGCAGCGCATTGAAGGCGGCACGCCGCTGGGCTATGTGCCGGGCAGCATGTTCCCGGCCGGTTTTGCGCATCTGGTGGGCGGCTACGCGGCCGGCTACTACGGTTATATGTGGAGCGAGGTACTGGCGCTCGATATGCTCTCGGCTTTCGGCGGCAAGCTGCTCAATCAAGACGTGGGCCGCAACTACCGCAACCTGATCCTTGCGCAGGGCGGGCAAAAGCCACCGCATCTGCTGGTGGAATCCTTCCTGGGCCGCACCTCCAACAGCGACGCATTCTTTAAAGAGATCACGGGACAGCGTTAAAGCATGACTACGCATATTTGATGCGGGTTTTGGGGCATTTTTGCCTCAAAACCCGCATGGATATTGCGTAGAGCCATTTGAAACTTGCATTTCTTGGCCAAACCGCACCTTGCTGGTGCTTGCTCTTTGCTCACCACCGCCAGACGCGATGTACCCTAAAATCCCGCACTACAAAAGGCCGTGCAATGCGGCTTGATCATGAACCATCGGGGTGGGATGGAAAAGTTCGCTAATCTGATCGAAGTCTCCGGCCAGCGCATGGGCCGCAATGTGGCATTGGGCTTCGTGCTGATGTTTTGCCTGGTCACCGGCTTGGTGGTGCATGGCTGGTGGCAGCAGCGCGGCTTGCTCGACAACATGGAACAGTTGCTGGAGATGCGCAGCAAGAAAATCGCGCTTGCAACTTCGATGCAGCTTGCCTCCAACCGCCGGCAAGAGATGGTGCTGGCGCAGTTGCTCACGCAGGAGCAGAGCGAGCGCGAGCTATTGCACAACGATTATCTGGAAGTGACAGAGCGCTTTGAAACCCTGCACGAAAGCTTCAAACGCCTGCCGCAAGATACTGCCGATCAAGATGCGCTGGCGCGGCTAAATTCAGTTGTACGCAAGACCGACGAGCTGACCGAGCAGGCGCTGATTCTCAACTCGCGCGGCGCGCACGAGCAGGCCATCCGCCTGTTGCAAAGCAAGGTATCCGAGTTGCAGGAATCGCAGGCCGAAGTCCTGAACAGCATGCGCGCCCATCAGCAGAATCTGATGAACGAACAGGCCAGCCGCACGCGCGAGCAGGCGCGCCAGGCGATGTGGATTTCTGCACTGCTGGGCGCGGGCGTGTGCCTGTTGATCGGCATGGTGTTTGTCGCGGTGCGCATCACGCTGGCCGAGCGCAGCCGCTCCGTGAACGAAAAAGCGCGCGAGATTGAAGCGCTGTCAGAACGTTTGTTTGAGGAAGCCACACGCGATGCGCTCACCGGCCTGGCAAACCGCCGCATGTTCTTTCAGCAGCTTGAGCACGCCTTTGCCAACATGAAGCGGCAAGAAGGCAGCCTAGCACTTGCGTACATCGATCTGGACAAGTTCAAGCACATCAACGACACGCTGGGCCACGCCGCGGGCGATGTACTGCTGAACACCGTCGCCACACGCATGAAAAGCGTGCTGCGCGACGGCGACACGCTCGCGCGCCTGGGCGGCGACGAGTTTGCCATCATTCTGCAGCAAGCCACCAACGAGGCGTTGCATCATCTAGAAGCGCGCCTGCGCGAAGTGGTTGCACAGCCCGCCGTAATCGCAGGCCGGCAGATCACGCCGGATTTCAGCATTGGCTTTGCCCGCTATCCGCAAGATGCGGACTCCATGCAACGGCTGCTGCACTTTGCCGATGAGTTGATGTACAAACAGAAGGCGCGGCGGCGCGCAACTGGCTCAGCCTTGATCCCGGCGGCCGCTGAGTAACGTGGCTTAGCCCCGCGCGGATGGGCTGGGACTGTTTAGCGACTGAACTTCCGCCAGCAGATCGAACATGCCAAGAATCTGATCAGGAAAATTCAGGATGGCCGGCAACTCGGCTACCCGTTGATTGACGATACCCTGGACATGGCTGATGAGATCTGGCTGGGCCGATGCAATCGCCATGCCCCACTGCGGGAAAGACCGCTGCTCAATCCTGTAAGCGCTGACCAGCTGAATGCCGTAGTGACGTGGATCGTGCTGCAGCCTGGACCAAAGGCGTTCCACCGCGCTGGCCGGTCCTTCCAGCCACTGCGCAAAAACTCCTTGTTCAAACAACAGTTGCCCGCTGATATCCACCGAAGGGTTGTGTGCACGCGCCGCGCCCAAAATCGCAGCGAGTGCTTTTTGGTCGCACAGCGCACTGGCACGGCTTGTGTACACCAGTCTGAGCAGCCCTTCATCCATGATCAATGCCCCTTACAGGTTGCAAACTGGCACTTCTTTTGAGTGCTCGGGTTATGCAGACGATTGTCGCTCTCATTAGAGTATCAATTAACGTTTATTTCCGCGCGTTAAAATTTGTCAACTTCAGGCCATGTACGTTGGGTCACTGCAAATCGGTCGCAGCATATTTGGTTGTTTATCTAATTCAAAAGCGAACAAAGCACTATCCATTTACGACTGTGCGACCGCAATCGCGCTGGAATTCTTGATTTCTTCCATCACCGCGTAGGTATGCGTTTCGCGCACGCCCTTCAGCGCCCAGATGGATGCGCCCATCAGCGTGCGATAGGCCGCCATGTCGGCTACACGTACTTTGATCAGGTAATCAAAGCCGCCTGCAACCAGATGACACTCCTGAAACTCGGGGTACTTCATCACCGCTTTTTTGAAACTTTCAAATACCGCGGGCGTGGTGCGATCCAGCCGCACCTCGATAAAGATGCACAGGCCGGCACCGAGTTTTTCCGGGTCAAGATCGGCGTGAAACCCGCGGATGTAGCCTGCCTGTGTCAAACGGCGCACCCGCGCCAGACAGGCGGCCGCGGACATATGCGCAAGCTGCGCCAATCGCGCGTTGGTGATGCGGCCGTCTTCCTGAAGAATTTTCAATATTCTTCGGTCAGATCGATCGATTTCTATATTTTCTTGTTTCATCGACCCACTTATCAAAATTTTAAGTCGAAATAGTAACGAATTCTCGGGGGAAATTTATCGCAAATTTCGGCACAATGCACGGCAAACCGCTGTTGCCCTCCTGGAGCGCCCCTGTGAACTTGCCGCAAGAATTGCCGATCCAAACCACCCTGCCGGCCGCGCCGCCCTTGCTGCGCTTGGGCGATCCGTTCAGGAGTGAATCTGCGCAGGCCGCACTGCTGGCCAAACAGCTTTCTGCGGAGCAAGACCTGCTGGAAGCATCGCGGTCGCGTGCGCACGCGTGGATTGAGACGATCCGCCGCAAAGATCAGCCACCGTTTGCGGTGGAGCGGCTGCTCGCGCAATTTCCGATTTCGTCCGCTGAAGGCTTGGCGCTGCTGCGCCTGGCAGAAGCGCTGCTGCGCATCCCGGATGTAGATACGGCCGCGCTCTTGGCCACCGACGTATTCAAGCCCGTTTCCCTTGGCGCGCAAGGCGAGGATGAAGACATGATCGCCCGCGCTACGCGCAAGGCAATGCAATTGGGCCAGCGGCTGCTGCCCAGTGATGAAGCGCAGCTGGCAGATTCGCTGCTGTCAAAACTTGGTGCACAAACTTTTGTGCGTGCAAGCCGTGCCGCGGTCGCGGTGCTATCGCAGCAGTTTGTGTTTGCGGCGAGCGTAGAAGACGCGGTTTCTAATGCCCGCAAGCTGGATGTCAACGGACTGAACCCCACTGTGTCCTTTGACATGCTGGGCGAAGGTGCGCGCACCAGTGTGCAAGCTAAGCGCTATTTGGCCGCATATCAAAAAGCGATTGAACACACCGCGACGTTGCCACGCCCTGGCGATGCGCCGTATCGCGGTGCGAATGTGTCCATCAAGCTCACCGCGCTGCATCCGCGCTTTGAAGAAACCAATCACGCGCACTGCCTGCCTGAATTGCTCGCCGTGCTGGTGCCGCTGGTGCAAGACGCCATGGCGCGCGGCGTGCCAGTGACCATTGACGCAGAAGAATCCGAGCGGCTGGAAATCCATCTGGATGTGATGGAGGCGCTGCTAGCCG
>JBJOQV010000246.1:0-3313 GCA_046049785.1 Pseudomonadota bacterium | reverse complement strand
GCTGGACGTGATACTGCAGGTTAGGCCGTGCATGCACAGCGCTGCTGCGGGCAAATGCGCCAAGCTGGCTGGGCGCCATGCTCATTGGGCCGCTGCGCGAAACCAGGTACTGGAGGCCGATGCGCGCTTTGCCCAGCAGTGAATTTGCCATCGTATTGAGCGTCTTCACACCCGCAACCTTGAAGGCCATGCGCAGTTGCAAATGGTCTTGCAGATTCTCGCCCACGCCGGCAAGCGCGTGGCGCACGGCAACCCCAGCGCGCGCAAGCACTTGCGGCTGGCCCACGCCGGATCGCTCCAAGAGCCCCGGCGTACCCACGCTACCGGCGGCCAAAACCACTTCGCGCTCCGCGCGCAGCGCCACCACCGAGCCATCACCCCGCTGCACCCGCACGCCGGTGCAGCAGGCACCTTCCCATGTTAGGTCCAGTACGTGTGCCTTGACCATCACCTGCAAATTGCGCCGACTGGATACTGGCTGCAAAAACGCCTTGCTCGCGTTCCAGCGCACGCCCGCCTTCTGGTTTACTTCAAAGTAACCCACGCCTTCGTTGTTGCCGCGATTAAAGTCGTTGTTGCGCGGCAGCCCAGCCTGCACAGCAGCGGCGGCGAACGCGTCCAGAATTTCCCAGGACAGTCGCTGCTTGTCCACGCGCCATTCGCGGCGTGCGCCGTGTAGATCGTCCGCGCCGCGGTGATAGTCTTCATGCTGCTTGAAAAACGGCAGCACTTCATTCCAGCCCCAGCCCGGATTGCCTTGCGCGGCCCAGCCGTCATAGTCTTCGCGCTGTCCGCGCATGTAAATCATGCCGTTGATCGACGAGCAGCCGCCCAGCACGCGGCCACGCGGATAAATCAAGCTGCGGCCGTTCAGCCCCGGATCGGGCTGCGTTTTGTAGAGCCAATCGGTGCGCGGGTTGTTGATGCAATACAGGTAGCCCACCGGAATGTGAATCCAGTGATAGTTGTCTGTGCCGCCTGCTTCCAGCAGACATACGCGCATCTGCGGATTTGCACTGAGCCGGTTTGCCAGCAGGCACCCGGCGGTGCCAGCGCCCACGATCACATAGTCAAAGCTCGATTCGGCTGCGCTGCGACTCATAACGCAAAGTGCGCCAATACTTTATTGGCTACGACTTCACTCACGCGCACGCTGGATTCTTGCGTAATGCCGGCAATGTGCGGCGAGAGCATGGCATTGGGCGCATCCTTCCATACACTGCCCGGCGGGAGCGGTTCCTGCTCAAACACATCAAACGCCGCGCCAGCCAAATGGCCGGAACGCAGCGCCGCGACCACCGCCGCTTCATCAACAATGCCGCCCTGCGAGGTGTTGATCAGAAACGCGCCGGGCTTCATCAGCGCGATCTGCCGCGCGCCGATCAGCCCGCGCGAGGTGTCTGTCAGTGGCAAATGCAGGCTGACAAAGTCGCTTTCCGATAGCAGCAGCGGCAAGTCCGTTGGCCGCGCGCCGTGCAAACTCCAAATCGCCGCGTCAGCAGCAATGGCCGGATCAAACGCCATGACTTCCATACCCAGCCCACGTGCGATCTGCGCTGTGTGACGCGCGGTATGGCCGTATCCAACCAAACCCAAGCGAGCGCCTTTGGCTTCACGGCCAGCACTGCCGGTGGCATGGGGCCAGTGCCCACCCGCAACGTCATCACTTAAGCCAAATACATTGCGCCGCATGGTCAGAATGGCGCCGATGACGTATTCGGCCACCGACACGGCATTGCCGCCGGCCGCGCTGACTACTGTAATGTTGCGCGCCACGCAGGCCGCAAGATCCACATTGCCAAGCGCAGCGCCCAGGCAACCCACCAGCGAGATTTCAGTAGAGAGTGAGAGCAAATCTGCAGACACATCGGTGCGCGAACCGACCACCAGCGCGTCGCAATCGGCCATCGCCTCTGCCAGCCGGGGCAGGTCGCCGGCCAGCTGTGGGTCGTACAGCACGCGGTGACGGGTTTGCAGCTTGGCCACTGCTGCGCTTTGCATGAACTCACTGATCACGATGTTCACGTGCTTGGCCGCTTTCTGATTGTCCTGTAGCGCACGAAGCGCGCCTCAGGCTGCATCTTAGAAACCTGCTTGCGCCCAGTCAAACGCAAGGTGCATGCGAGAATGTGGGTACATGCTGCAGCCCTTCCCCACCCCTTAAATCACTGACCCGATCGTGCAATCGCTCTGGATGGCGCTTGGCGCGCTGATGTTTTCTCTCTCCGGCTTGATGGTCAAGCTTGCTTCGGCCGAAGCCAATGCCGCGATGATTGTGTTCTTTCGCGGCGCAGTTGGCACCTTTGCGCTTGGTCTGTGGGCAATCAGTACGCACAAAAGTATCGCCACCACCCACATCCGGCTGCATGCGCAGCGCAATGTGTTTGGCGTGTCGGCACTGGCCATGTTCACTTATGCCATTACTGTGCTGCCGCTGGCCACCGCCACCACGCTGAACTATTCCGCGCCGCTGTGGGTGGCGGCATTTGTGTTTTTCAGCACACGCAAAGCGCCGCAGCACCTGCCCAGTAGCGGCCTGCTCGCATGCGTGATTGCCGGATTCGCCGGGCTGGCGCTGCTGCTACGGCCCACATTTTCAGCAGGCATGGCGTGGCCTGCAGCCATCGGCCTTGCCTCGGGCGTGCTCTCTGCCATGGCCTACATGCAAATCCGTTCGCTGGGACAGACCGGCGAGGCGGAATGGCGAATCGTGTTCTACCACGCGTTGACGACGGTCGCTGTCGGCGTTGCCGGCATGCTGCTGTTTGGCGCACATGCCGTCAGCGCTGCAGGCTGGCTCTTTCTACTCGCCAACGGCGCACTCGCCACGCTGGGCCAACTGTGCCTGACCCGCGCGTTTTCGCGCGGCCGCACGCTGCTCACCTCGACGCTGCAGTATCTCGTGGTGGTCTTTGCCGCGCTGTGGGGTTTTCTCTTTGCCGGCGAACTGCTTGGTGCAACCGCGCTGACAGGCATGGCCATTATTCTCGCGGCCGGCGTTGCCGCTACGATTCTGACTGTACGCAGCAACCCCAATAAGGAAACCGTGAATGTATCGGACGCTGATTGACGCTGGCCAACTGCAGATTCTGCGCCAACTGGGTGCTGACGTGGTGGTCTTTGATTGCCGGCATGATCTGGCCAATCCGCAGTTTGGCGCGCAGCAATACGCACAGGGCCATATTCCGGGCGCGTGGTTTGCGCATCTGGATACTGATTTGTCCGGCGAGAAGACCGGCAAGAACGGCCGGCATCCGCTGCCGGATCGCACTGCCTTCGCGCAGTGGCTTGCTCAGCGCGGCGTGGGCGATGG
>JBJOQV010000245.1:0-2652 GCA_046049785.1 Pseudomonadota bacterium | reverse complement strand
CCGCAAGTTTGATGTGCCCTATCAGTTTTCAGAAGCCGCCAAAGCGCAGGCTGCGGCGTTGCCAGAGATGGTGACCGCGGCTGATCTCAAAGGCCGCGTCGATCTGCGTGATGTGCCGCTGGTCACCATTGACGGTGAAGACGCCCGCGACTTTGACGACGCTGTGTATTGCGAGCCCGCCACTATCGGCAAAGGCAAAGCAGCCGTACCCGGCTACCGCTTGCTGGTGGCGATTGCAGACGTGAGTCACTACGTCAAAGACGGTGCGCCGCTGGATGTGGATGCGCGGGAGCGCACCACCAGTGTGTATTTTCCGCGCCGCGTGATTCCCATGCTGCCGGAAAAACTTTCTAATGGGCTTTGTTCGCTGAATCCGCACGTCGACCGCCTGTGCATGGTGGCCGATATGTTGATCAGCGACGAAGGTGAGATTCGTGCGTATCAGTTCTATCCCGCGGTGATGCATTCGCACGCGCGGCTGACCTACAACGAAGTGTGGGCGATTCTCTCGCAGCCCACCGCACCGGCACGTGAAAAGCGGGCGGACATTGTGCCGCAGTTAGAGCATTTGTACGCGCTGTACCAGGTGCTGGCCAAATCGCGCCTGGTGCGCGGCGCGATCGATTTCGAAACGGTGGAAACCTACATCGAGTGCAACGCCAGCGGGCGCATTGAGCGTATATTGCCGCGCACCCGTAACGACGCGCACAAGCTAATTGAAGAATGCATGCTCGCAGCCAACGTTTGCGCTTCGGATTTTGTTGGTCGCGCCAAGCAGCACACGCTGTACCGCGTGCATGAAGGGCCAACGCCGGACCGTTTGCAAAATCTGCGCGAGTTTCTTAAAACTTTAGGCTTAATGCTGGGCGGTGGCGATGAACCGCATGGCAAAGACTACGCCGCGCTGATGAAACGCATCGCCGGCCGGCCGGATGCGCAATTGCTGCAAACCATGCTCCTGCGCAGCATGCAGCGCGCCATTTACACGCCGGACAATTCCGGCCACTTTGGCCTCGCGTATGAGTCCTACGGGCACTTTACAAGCCCAATCCGCCGCTACCCGGATTTGCTGATGCACCGCGCGATCAAAGCCGTGCTTGCAGGCGAAAAATACGTGCCGAGCGATGATGCCGGCGTGCGCGCCGAGCCGTTGCCCAAGAACAAGAAAGAAGCCGCCACTGCAGAGCATGGGCGCTGGGACAAGCTTGGCCTGGTGTGCAGCGCCAACGAGCGCCGCGCGGATGATGCCAGCAACGACGTGCTGGCCTGGCTCAAGTGCTACTACATGCGCGACCGCGTCGGCGAGGAGTTTTCCGGCACCATCTCCAGCGTGGCGCCGTTTGGCGTGTTTGTCACGCTGGACACATTGTTTGTCGAAGGCATGGTGCATGTATCCGAGCTTGGCACCGAGTATTTTCAGTTCAACGAATCGCTGCATGAGCTGCGCGGTGAGCGCAGCGGCATCCGCTATCGCCTGACCGACCGCATTCATATTCAGGTTGCACGCGTGGACTTGGAGGCGCGGCGCATGGAGTTCCGCCTCGTTAAAAGCCCGGTAGATCAGGCCAGCGAAGCGGCGCTTGAAAGCGCTGGCGGCAAGCCGGGAAGGGCGCCCAAGCGCGCCGCACCCGCCAAGCCACGCGACATGCAAACGCGTGAAACGGCGGCGGTGAGCACCGAAGGGCTTGAGCCTGCCAGCGCAAGCCGGCAGCGCAAACCCGCCAAAACCCATACGGCCAAGCTTCAGTTCACCGGCGCGCGGCGTGCCCAGCCCGGCAAGCAGCGCAAATCCGGTGGCGCAAAGAAATCCAACCGGCTGCGTAGCCGCTAGAGCCGCCAACTCCTATGGCCAAACAAATTCTTTTTGGATTCCACGCCGTGCGCACGCGCTTGCGCGCCGCGCCTACCAGCGTAGAAGCGGTGTATGTAGACGCGACGCGGCGCGACAAGCGCATGCAAGACCTGCTGCGCGTGGCGCAAGGTTTCAACATCGCGCCCATGCCGGTAGAAGCCGCGCGGCTGGACAAAATGTGTGGCCACGGCAAGCACCAGGGCGTGGTGGCGCAGGCCAGCAGCTTGGAGCTCGCAAAATCGCTGGATGATCTGCTGGAAGACTTGCAGGTCGAACCGTTTTTGCTGATTCTGGATGGCGTGACCGATCCGCACAACCTGGGCGCCTGTCTGCGCGTGGCCGATGGCGCGGGCGTGCATGCCATCATCGCCCCGCGTGACCGCGCCTGCGGCATTAACGCCACTGTAGCCAAGGTGGCCAGCGGCGCGGCTGACACGGTGCCGTACTTCACCGTCACCAACTTGGCGCGCACAATGCTCGAACTCAAAGAGCGCAATATCTGGCTGGCGGGCACTACAGACGATGCGCCGCACACGCTCTACGAAGCCAAGCTCACCGGCCCACTGGCGGTAGTGCTGGGCGCAGAAGGCGAGGGCATGCGCCGCTTGACGCGTGAGCGTTGCGACAGCCTCATGTCCATACCCATGGCCGGCAGTGTGGAAAGCCTGAACGTGTCTGTGGCTACGGGTATCTGTCTGTTTGAAGCGGTACGGCAAAGAAGTTTGAGCGAAAAATAGCCAGTTACGCATGATTGGCTTGGGTAATAGATGAAATTTCATCTATTTATCCCGTGGAATATG
>JBJOQV010000244.1:0-6238 GCA_046049785.1 Pseudomonadota bacterium | reverse complement strand
GAGGGCGTGCGCGCCTACAACACTGTCGGGGGGACGGCGATCTTCCGCCTGCGCGAACACACCGAGCGGCTGTTCAACAGCGCCAAGATCCTGCGCATGAAGATCCCGTTCAGCTTCGAGCAGGTGTGTGAAGCGCAGCGCAGCGTGGTGCGCGAGAACAAGCTCGCCTCGTGCTACCTGCGCCCGCTGACCTGGATCGGCTCGGAAAAGCTCGGCGTCTCGCCCAAGGGCAACACCATCCAACTGATGATCGCCGCCTGGCCGTGGGGCGCGTATCTGGGCGAAGAGGGCTTAAAGCGCGGCATCCGCGTCAAGACCAGCAGCTACACGCGCCATCACGTCAACATCACCATGACGCAGGCCAAGGCGGTGAGCAACTACACCAACAGCATTCTGGCCAACATGGAAGCCGTGGACGATGGCTACGACGAAGCGTTGCTGCTGGATGCCAGCGGTTTTGTGAGCGAAGGCGCGGGCGAAAACCTGTTTGTCATCAAAGGCGGCGTGGTCTACACGCCAGACTTGTCTGCCGGCGCGCTCAACGGCATCACGCGCAACACCATTTTTGCGATCTGCCAGGATCTAGGCTTAAAGCTGGTTGAAAAACGCATCACGCGCGACGAAGTCTATATTTGCGATGAAGCGTTTTTTACCGGCACCGCGGCCGAAGTCACACCGATCCGCGAGCTGGACCGCATTGAGCTTGGCGCAGGCAGCCGCGGGCCAATCACAGAAAAAATCCAGACCGCGTTCTTTGATATCGTCAATGGCCGCAACCCAAAATACGCCGCATGGCTTTCAAAAGTATGAGCACCCAAGCACCCGCAGTTGTTGAAGTGACCGCCAAAGACCTGCAAGGCCCAGGGGCGGTTGTGTGCCCCAACAAGAACATGCCCGTGTGGAGCAACCACCCGCGCGTGTTTCTGGATGTGGTCACCACCGGCGAGGTCAAGTGCCCTTACTGCGGCACGGTTTACAAACTCGCGGCCGGCGAAAAGCTGCACGCCCACTAGAGCACCAACGCATGCCCCGCACCGGTCCACGTCCGCTTCCGCCCGCCCTGTTTGCCACCGCACTGGATTGCGAGGCGGCGTTTTACGAATGCCTGCAAAAAGGCGACGCCGAGGCGCTGATGGAGCTGTGGGCCGACGATGAAGAAGTCATCTGCGTGCACCCCGGCGGGCCGCGCCTGGTGGGCCTGGCGCGCGTGGCGAGCGCCTGGCAGGAGATTCTGGGTAGCGGCGCGCTGAACATCCGCGTCGTAGACCGCAGCGTGATTGCCAACCTGTCCTGCGCCGTGCATCACGTGCTGGAAGAAATCACCGTGCAAGGTGAAGGCGGCGCCACGCAAAGCGCCACCGTCTGCGCTACCAACGTCTACCTCAAAACGCCTTCTGGCTGGCGCATCGTGGCGCATCATGCCAGCCCGGTGGGTGAGGACGATGATGGCGGCATTCCAGACAATGCGCCGTCGCGTGCGCTGCATTAAATCACACTCTTTAGAAGGCGTTTACGCAATATCCATGCGGGTTTTAAGCAATTTTTGCTTGAAAACCCGCATGGATATTGCGTAGAGCACTTAAAAGGCTATGATTTTCTCAAACTTCGTTCGCATTGAGCTTGTCGAAATGCATTTAAGGTTTTGCGAATCAACGACCTTCGGCAAATGGGCTTCGATCCTTCGACAAGCTCAGAACAAGCCGCCAGGCTCAGCCCGAACGGGTTCGGAAGAAATCCTCCTTAATTCCTGCTTGAATCTGCGCCTTTGCTGAACCACGCATCCTATCGCGCGCCGTGGTGGATGCCCGGCGGCAATCTGCAGACCATCTGGCCCGCGCTGCTTTCCAAGGCGCATCCCACCACGCGCGAGATTCGCTACCGCCGCGAACGCTGGGCCACGCCGGACGCAGACTTTATCGATGTGGATTTTCTCAAGCCGCCCGGCAAGCCCGGCGCACCGCTGGTGGTGCTGTTTCACGGGCTGGAAGGTTCGTCGCAAAGCCACTATGCGCGCGCCTTTGCGGCCTGGTGCATGGATCATGGCCACGCGTTTGCCGTGCCGCATTTTCGCGGCTGCTCTGGCGAGCTGAATCTTGCGCCGCGCGCTTACTACTCCGGCGACTATGAAGAAATCGGCTGGATTTTGCGCAAATTGCGCGCGGCGCATCACGGCCCGCTGGTGGCCGTGGGCGTATCGCTGGGCGGCAACGCGCTGCTGCGCTGGGCGCAGGAAGCAGGCGAATCTGCTGCGCAGACTGCCAGCGCGGTGGCCTCAATCTCCTCGCCCATCGATCTTGCCGCCAGCGGCGAGGCTATCGGCGCAGGATTCAACCGCCTGGTATACACCCGCATGTTCCTGCGCAGCATGAAGCCCAAGGCGCTGCGCAAACTGGCGCAGCACCCCGGCCTGTTTGACCGCGACAGGCTCATCGCCTCGCGCGATCTGTTTGAGTTTGACAACGTGTTTACCGCGCCGCTGCACGGCTTTAAGGACACGCGCGACTATTGGCAGCGCGCCTCGGCCAAGCCGCATCTGCATGCCGTACGCATCCCAGCGCTGGTCACCAATGCGCTGAACGATCCGTTTGTGCCGGCGGCAAGCCTGCCTGCGCAGCATCAGGTGGGCAAGCACGTCACGTTGTGGCAGCCGCCGCATGGCGGCCACGTGGGCTTTGCGCGCGGCGCGCCGCCGGCGCTTTTGGATGTGCTGCCAAACACCGTTGGCGAATTTCTGCTACAGCACGTATAACGCCCAGATGGACGAGATTGTTCGCGCAGCAATGCGCAAGTGGCCGAATGTGCCGCACTGCTACGGCTGGCTCAATGTGGACATGGCCGGCCGCTGGCGCGTGGGCGCCTGGCCGGGCGAGGTGATCCATCACGCCGGCCTGAATGCATTCATCGGCCGCAACTACCTGCGCTTTGACGACGGCAGCTATATCTTTCAAAACGGCCCGCAGCGCGTGTATGTGCGGCTTGAGTACACGCCGTACGTTTACCGCCTTGCGGATGCCACCGGCCAGCGCTTTGTGGCCCACACCGGGCAGGCCGTCGAGCGCGTTGACGCTTGGTTTACCGACGAGCACGGCCATGTGTTGCTGCTCACGCCCCTGGGAATCGGTGTGCTGGATGGGCGGGATTTGAGTGCTTGGACGGTTGCGTGTGAAGCGCTTGGAGATATGCCAGAGCTTGAGCTGATTGAATCGAGCACCGTTGCAAAGCGCTTTGGTTTTATTCCCTCTCCCTCGCAGGTAGAGGGGACAAAACTCACGACTTCTCTGGAATCCCGCGCTTGATATTCTCTTTGCGCTCTTCTTCTGCGGTAAGCGTCAGTTCGCGCAGGCGCGCGTCGATCTCGCTGGCGGCGTAGAAATTGCCTGTGGCGGCGGCGCGCGCCTGTTTCATTGCATCCACTGCAGCGGGCCAAGCACCATCCAGCGCCAGTGATTCTGCTTGTGCACGCATTTGATTCATGCGGTCATTGCGCGCGGCATAGCTTTTAGCAAGCAAGCGCCAAGTGCCTGCTTCGGGGTTGATTTTGTGTTTTTCTTTGAGCAGAGCAATCGCTTCTTCGTGCGCACCAATGCTTTGCAGCACATCAATGCTGCCGTCGCGCACCACATCGGCATAGACGCTATTGGTGCCGAAACTAGCGCGCATGCGTGTGAGCGCCTTGCGGGCGCCTTCGATATCGTTATTGCCGGCAGCAAACCGGCCTGCTGCGAGCAGGAACGACGGATGTGCATCCTCTCCGCCGGCCAGTTTGGCCGCTTCTGCGAGTGACTTGCGCGCTGCTGCAAAATCGCGCCGCGATGCCTCCACCAAGCCAATGCCGTAGTACGCACCAATGCGTGCAAAGCTGCTTTTCACTTCAACAGTGCCGGGACGTGATGCGGACGATTCTGCAATCGACGCACTGAGCTTGGCATGCAGCTGGTTGCGCGCTTCGGTTGTATCTGCAGACAGCGCCATGTACCGCGCCTGAGCAAGCCGAAAATCCAGCGAATCCACCGGCGGCTTGGCGGGCACGGTGCGGGTACGGTTTTGAATGTCTGCGATGCGCTCGGTCGTCAGCGGATGGGTGCGCTGATAAACCGGCCCGCCGCTTTCATACAGCCGGCCCTGCGCCTGCAGCTTTTGGAACACGCCCACCATGCCGCTCACGTCATAGCCAGCGGCTTGCAGCAGGTTCAGGCCCACGCGGTCTGCCTCACGCTCGGCGTCGCGTGAAAACGCCAGCACCGCGGCGAGGCCCAGGCCCTGCCCACCCATCACGGCGGCCTGCACGGCGTTGGAAGAGCTGTTGGAATTGCTGCGCGCGGCAAGAATGGCCAGCCCCAATGCCGCAAGGCTCCATAGCGAGCCTTCTTTTTGCGCCGCCAGGCTGCGCGCGATGTGGCGCTGCTCCACGTGGCCAATTTCATGCGCCAGCACACCCGCCAGCTCGTTTTCATTGGATGCCGCGGCCACCAGCCCGGAGTTAATCCCAATCAGCCCGCCTGGCAGTGCAAACGCGTTGAGCTGCGGATCGCGCAGCGCAAACGGTTCAACATACGGTGCCTGCACGCCCATTGACGCGACGAGCTTGGCCGCCAGCTTACGCAGATAAGCGGTGAGCTCGGGATCGTCCAGCACCTCCGGCGCGCGCGCAAGCTCCTGCCGAATCTCCCGCACAATGCGCTTTTCTTCCAGCGGCGGTAGATCCTGGGTTTCCGGCGCGCCCAGTGTGGGCAGGCTGGTTTGCGGCTTGGGCAGCGGCGCTTCTTTGGGCGCAGCCACCTGCGCTTGGGCGATCTGTTTGAGCCGCCACGGCAGCGGTGGCGTTTGCGGTTGCGGCGCGGCGCTTTCAGACGCTGGCAGCTCAGGTAGGGCCAGCGATTGCGCTGCCGCCGGGGTCATGACAGACGAAATCGCCAGCGACACGCTCACGCCGGCCACAGTCGCCGCACGCAGCGCACCGCAGAGCCGCTTTTTGGTCCGGCGCCTTGGGCAGCTTTCAATGCAAGCACTTGTCATTTACGTATGATAGCGACGAGATTTCTGCCTCGCGCAGCGGTAAATCCCCGGGTTGTTACCGGGTGTATCCCGCTCTTGCCCCTTCTCCCTCGACGGGAGAAGGTTAGGATGAGGGTGAAATCACCGCAACGCGAAAAGCCACTCAAAAGCACGCGCCAACTATGACAAATCCTTCAACGCTCACCCACTTCGACGCAGCCGGCCAAGCCCACATGGTGGATGTCGCCGGCAAAGCCGTCACCAAACGCATCGCCGTCGCGCAAGGCTGCATCCGCATGCAGCCGGCAACGCTGGCGCTGATTCAGGCCGGCAACGCAAAAAAAGGCGATGTGCTGGGCATCGCCCGCATCGCGGCCATACAAGCTGCCAAGAAAACCAGTGATTTGATTCCCCTGTGCCACCCGCTCGCGCTCACGCGCGTGGCGGTCGAGTTTGAGGTCAACGAAAAAGACTCGGAGGTTACCTGCCGCTCCACCGTGGAATGCGAAGGCAAAACTGGTGTGGAGATGGAAGCGCTGACGGCTGTTTCAGTCGGGCTCTTGACCATATACGACATGGTTAAGGCGGTGGATCGGGGGATGGAGATTGCGCAGATCACGTTGCAGCGCAAAGAGGGCGGTAAAAGCGGTACGTTTTTGCGCTGAAGCGTGCGCTCACAACACCAGCAAATGATGCGGTTTTGCCCCGCGCACGGCGTCCAAAACAATGCGGTTGTCGAACGTGACAAACCGGCCGCCATGCGCGACCGCGAGCGCTAGCAAATACGCATCCGTAACTTGACGGTGGCCGAGCAAGCGCGCTGCATCAACTCGCCTTTCATCCAAAAGGCTTAAATCGTCTGCCCAAAATTCATGCGCTTGCTTGCCGCAGGCATATGCAAGCCGGTCTATCACTTGGTTTACGGCCAGCGCATTCGGGTACGCCGGCTGGCTCATGATCCGAATGCAGCCGTTTTGAGTAATCGGGCACGATGCCCAGCCGCTTGCCTGATTTTCTAGCAGCCATTGCCGCGCCACGACATTTTGCGGGCTGTCGGGATCCAATAACGCTATCAAGACGTTGATGTCTAGCAGCGCACGCATCAATAAATATCTTGATCGCGTAACTGGTTAATAAGCTCGTTTGAGACAACACCGCCGCGGCGCGGGAACGGCTTGAAACCGCAAACTTCGTCCAGATCGCTCTGGCCCTGCGCGTTTACAGGCTGCTGCAGCGCCTGCCG
>JBJOQV010000243.1:0-6048 GCA_046049785.1 Pseudomonadota bacterium | reverse complement strand
GAAGGTCAAACTTTCAGACGGCGGCGAGGCCGAGCTTTCCTTGCCGCATCACACGCATTTGGCAGTCGGCGATGTGTTGATCGACGATCACGGCATGATGGTGCGGGTGCTGGGCGCGGAGCAAAGCGTGCTGATGGTGCATGAGCACGACGCACTCAAAGCCGCGCAACTGGCGCTGGCGCTGGGCCAAGGCGGCTATGCGGTGGCGTTTGAAGGCGGGCATTTGCTGACCGAGCCAATTCACGAGCTGGAGCATTGGCTTAAAGACAATGGCTTTGCTGTGCAGGCCGGCAAGGGCCGCTTGAATCCGCCGGCGCTACGCGTGCCGCCGCGCACGCATGCACATGACCACGCGCATGATCGCAGCCACGATCATGCGCAGGAACATGAGCATGACAACGACCATGGCCATCACCATGCGCATTCTCATGAGCATGATCACGGGCACGATCACAAACACTGAGTACGCAGGTTTCATGCGCTTTTCCAAGGAAAAATGGAAACCTCTGCGAAACTCCCAAATCTCCGTCATCCCCGCGAAAGCGGGAATCTATTTTTCTTAAGAATCAATCACTTACAGAACATGAGATTCCCGCTTTCGCGGGGATGACGTGTTTTGCAGAGGTCTCCAAAAATGCCTCGAAAAGTGCATGAATGTTGCGTGAAGGGCTTCATATGGAGCGGCATAGTTGATTCTCTCCCCTTCAGGGGAGGGCTAGGGTGGGGATGGGATTTGATTGAGACTTCGCGAAGATAAACCCCATCCCCCCTCCGAACCTCCCCTTTGAAGGGGGGAGGAGGAAATCGCGCTAGCGGCGCCCAGCCTGCGCAAACGACACAATCGCCTCAATCACCGCCTGATCGGCCAGGATCCGGTTGTGACCCAGCCCCTGCGTTGTGATGAGCTGCGCGCCTTCGATCAGCCGCAGCAACTGCTGCGCGTTGGCAAAGGCCACCGTTTTGTCGCCTTCATCATGCACGATCAGCGTGGGTAGCTTTAAGCGCGGCGCATTGTTGTGCGCTTCCATCGCCTCAAAGCGCATGCCGTTGCGTGCCTCCAGCAGGGCCTGCGTGCCAGCGCGCACTGAATCCGGCAGTTTGAGCCAGCGTGTGAAACCGGCCAGTACGCTGGCAAAGCTTGTCGGTGAGGCAATCGATACAAACCGCTGCGCGCGCATGCCGCGCACGAGGGCAATCGCGGTTGCGCCCGCGCCCATCGAGTGGCCCACCACCAGATCCAGCGCGCCCAGATGCTGCGCGGTGTAGTCAATCGCCTGCACAAACATCGGCAGATTGCTCTGCGTGCCCGGGCTGGCGCCGTGCGCCACGTGGTCGATGGCGGTGACGTCCCAGCCGGTATCGGCCAAGGCATTGGCCAGCAGCACCATCTGGCGCGCCGCACCGGCCCAGCCGTGGGTGAGCAAGGCGCGCGGCGCGCCGGCGGGTGCTGTCCAGCGGTAGGTGGTGATTGCGCTGCCGCGAAACGGCAGCGCAGCCACCTGCACATCCGCAGGCAAAAGCGTACGGGCCAGCTTGCGCTGCACGACCCATTTGGGCGGCAGCGGCGTGGCAAACAAAGCCGCTGTAAGCCGCGCTGCCAGCGGCGTGGAAACGCGGCTGGCGGCGCGCACGCTGCTGGCAGTCAAGCGCAGCGGCAGCGGAACGGCGGGCGGTGTAGGTGCTGTCACGCCTACCACCACACGAGGTCTTCGTTGGTACTGGGCAGTTGCGCCAACACACCCGCGGCGGCGAGGACGCCGCGGCCGGCCAGAATCAATGCGGCAAGGGCTAATAAGGCATACATGGCAAACTCCTTGGTTTTCGCACGCTAGTGCGAAATTGGTGGATGGAGGAAAGGCAGCTCTTCATGGCTGTTGAATCAAATCAGTTGCGTACTGGAGTTACTGCGAGAGTAACTGCGGTAGCCGTCGATCACACGCGCAAAAGCGATGCGCATGCGCTCGGTGGCGCGGGGTTCACGTAGCAAACGCAGATCGTGCATCAATCCGGTCATGAGGCTATAGAGCTCAAACACGATTTGCTCGGGTTCTGCATCGGTGCGCAAATGGCCCTCAGCCTGCGCTTGGATCACGCTACGGCGCAAACTGGCACGCAAGCGCGTAATCCCGTCGGTAACCGCCTCGCGCAAGGGCGAATCGAAGCGGTCATCAAACTCAAACGCACCGGCAATGAACAAACAACCGCTGCCGGCACGTGCACGCTGCTGCATCGCCACCCAGTTGGACAAAAACGCTTCCAGCCGCGGCAGGCCCCGCGGCAAGCGCAGCGCCGGCACAAACACCTCGCGGGTAATGCGCTGTGCATATTCGTCGAGTACCGCGCGCTGCAATGCCTCGCGCGAACCCACCCGCGAGAACACGCCGCTCTTGGACATGCCCAGGCGCTGCGCAACATCGCCGATGGAGAGCGAGTCCAGCCCGTTGTCGGCCGCCAATTCCAAGGCGGTATCGACAATCGCGGCCAGCGTCAGCTCGGACTTTTCGGTGCGGGTTTGCATGGCTTCAATTTAGCACGATCGTGCTAAATAGCAAGTCCGATCGCTTTTGAAGCAGTTTTTCGAGAGGTTTAGGCGGACTTTAGGACAAGACTACGCAATATCCATGCGGGTTTTGAAGCACTTTTGCCTCAAAAAGCGCATGGATATTGCGTCGCTTCCCGTGAGATTGATCGCTGTCATTCCCGCGCAGGCGGGAATCCAGGAGTATTTAGCACTGCGCGTGGCACCAGTTACAGCTAGATTCCCGCCTGCGCGGGAATGACACAGGCCCAATTCACAGTCTTTCATCGCTGGCTCATTGGATCCCGGCCTGACCGAAGGCCAGCCCGTCCTGAGCTAGGGCCGGAATGACAGCTACGCCCAGAGCTCTACCGCTTGGCAAAAATATCCAGCTCGCTCTTGGCCGGCAGCGCGCTACCGTTCCACACCGCCGCTGCATTGACGCGGGTTTTGGTGTTGAACGCATCCGACACCTGCGAAGCCATCAGCGACAGGCGGCCCGGATTGACCTGGCCGAAACCCTCGGCGCGCGCATCTTCGGTGCGGATCACCGAATCAATCGCCAGCTTCAGGCGGCGCGCTTCAAGCTTTTCGTCGATGATGCCGTCGCGCGCTTTGACTGATGCGATCGCTGCTTCAGGATTGGCCATCACGTCTTTCACGCTGCGGGCAAAGGCGCGCAGAAATCCTTTGACCGCATTCGGATTCTTTTCCAGCAACTCGGGATTGACGATGATCGCATTGCCGTACAGCTTCACACCCAGCTTGGCATACGGCAGCATGACGATGTCTTCATCCTTCACGCCGCGCGCGTTCAGATTGAGCAGCGAGGTGAAGGAAAATCCGGTGATCGCATCCACCTCGCCTTTGACCAGCATGGTTTCGCGCAGCGGCGGCTCCATGGTTTCCCACTTGAACGCGCCCGCATCCAGGCCGTTGGCCTTGGCAAAGATCGGGAAGGAGCGGCGGCCCGCATCAAACACCGGCGCGCCAAGCTTTTTGCCCACCAAATCGGCCGGTGCTTTGATGTTGCTCTTCTTCAGCGCAAACACAGCGGCAGGCGTGTTGTTGTAGACCATCATCACCGCCACCGGCTTGTTCTTGGCATCGGCATTGTTGGCATGAAACTCCATCAGCGCGGCCATGTCTGCAAACCCCATGTCATAGGTGGCGGTTGCCACGCGCGCCACCGCGTTGCCCGATCCGCTGCCGGAATCCAGCTGCACGTCGAGCTTTTCTTCTTTGAAGTAACCCTTGGCAATGCCGTGCAAAAACAATGCAGACGGCCCTTCAAAGCGCCAATCGAGCTGAAACTTGATTTTGGTGTCTTGCGCGGCTGCAGGTGTTGCAAAACCGGCGGCAAAACCGCTGATAGCCACAATGATGGCCGCTTTTTTGAGCACTGATTGGATCAACTGCATGAACGTGTTCCCCTTGAGAGATTGAAATTCAATTGTTTTAAAACGCGGTGCTTCTGCATTTTCGGTACAAGCGCGTCCGGTGCCTGACCGAACCGACCCGGAAGTGGCGCCAATACAGTTAAAAGCCGGTTTTATCTTCACAGCAAAATTGTTGCTGATGCAGCGCGACGCAATTCCCGAAGAATTTGCTATGTTATTGAATCTATTGAGTTTGTCTGCGACATGCTGTCCCGCATCTTTGACATCAACGCGTAAATTTGTCCATGACAAATAATTTTTGAAGTGATTTGTCCAAGCAAAACCCAGTCAATCTTGATTTGTCTATGACAACGTATTGACTATTTTCCGAACTCTTCCTATATTTAATTCCGTAGTAACCCACAGCTTGCCAAACAAGCTTGGTGGCTGATCTGGATCTCGGTGCCTCTCCTCCTCCCTCCTCAACCGATTTCCACGCCACCTAGCGGCAAGCTGTTTTTTTTGCGCGGCCGCTTTTGTAAGTCTTCGCAGCAAGCTGTTTTTTCGTAGCTGCATTGTGCGAGCTAGTGAGCAGATTCCAGATCTTAAATCGCAGCTTCTACGCAATATCCATGCGGGTTTTGAAGCGTTTTTGCCTGGAAATGCGCATGGATATTGTGTAGACGTACTTTGCCGACTCACCACCGCACGCTGTGCAGCCCATTTTGCAGGGCTGGTGCGCCGGTGCGCGCCACTACACTGCAAGCATCTTGGTGCTTGATCGAGTGACTTGTTATGTCAGCTTTGCCTGTTGTTGCGCCTTCTGCGATGCCCTTTCCCTCCGCGCGCCGCAATGCGCTGATTGCCCCGTTTCATGTGATGGAGATCATGAAAGACGCCGCGCGCATGCAGGCTGCGGGGCACGACATCATTCACATGAGCATTGGCGAGCCGGATTTCACCGCGCCGCCGGCAGTGGCGCAGGCCTTGGCGCGCGCCGTCACGGACGGTCAAACCGCGTACACCGCGGCGGTGGGCACGGCCATGCTGCGCGAGGCGATTGCGCAGTTTTATCTGGACCGCTTTCATCAGCGCGTTGATCCGGCGCGCATCATCGTCACCGCGGGTGCATCGGGTGCGATGCTGCTGGCGCTTGCCGCGCTGATCGACGCCGGCGACGAGGTGCTGCTGCCCGACCCCAGCTACCCCTGCAACCGCCACTTTGTCAGCGCGGTGGGCGGCGTGGCCAAGCTCATGCCGTGCGGCCCGGCGCAGCGCTTTCAGCCCAGCAGCGCAGACATTGCGCGCTATTGGAGCGCAGCCACCAAAGGCGTCATGCTCGCCTCGCCCTCCAACCCCACCGGCACCTCCGTCGCCCCCGATGAACTGCGCGCGATTCATGGGCAAGTGCGCAAGCGCGGCGGCTTTTTGCTCGTCGATGAGATTTACCAGTCCCTCACGTATGGGGAAAATGCGGACCACGCACCCACCACCGCGCTGGCGCTGGGCGACGACGTACTCGTGATCAACAGCTTTTCCAAATACTTCAACATGACCGGCTGGCGCCTGGGCTGGCTGGTGGTGCCGCCGTGGCTGGTGGCCGATCTGGAAAAGCTCTCGCAGAACCTCTACATCTGCGCCAGCACCTTGGCGCAGCACGCCGCACTCGCGTGCTTTGAGCCGGCCACACTCGCGATTTATGAAGCGCGCCGCGCGGAATTTCAAAAGCGCCGTGACTATCTGGTACCGGCGCTGAACGCACTGGGCCTCACCGTGCCCGTAACGCCCGACGGCGCGTTTTACGTGTACGCAGACTGCAGCAAATTCGCCACCGATAGCGGCGAATTCTGCGAACGTGTCTTGAAACAAGCGCATGTGTGCATCGTGCCCGGCAAAGATTTTGGCAACTACGAACCGCAGCGTTATGTGCGGCTGTCGTATGCGACTGCGCTACCGCGAATCGAGCAGGCCGTGCAGCGCATCCGCAAGATGCTTTAAAGAGTTTTTAGAACCGTCTACGCAATATCCATGCGGGTTTTGAGGAATTTTTGCCCCAAAACCCTCATGGATATTGCGTAGAGGCAAGCAAAACTCTCTAGAGCATTGCCCAGATCAAGAGTTGAACTGCACCTTGCTTGCAATCAGCCGCTG
>JBJOQV010000242.1:0-2618 GCA_046049785.1 Pseudomonadota bacterium | reverse complement strand
CCCGAGGCGGTGGAAACCGAGATTACCAAGCCGGTCGAGCAGGCGCTCAATGCGATTTCCGGCATCAAGACCATCCGTTCCAATAGCTGGGAGGGCCGTGGTGAGAGCTACGCGGAGTTTCATCTCGATACCGACATGAACCGCGCGATGCAGGATGTGCGCGACAAGCTCGGTGTAGTTGCAGCGAACTTTCCGCGCGACGCAAAGCAGCCGGTGATCGGCCGCTTCAACGGTGACAACGATCAACCGGTGATGGGGCTTAACCTGCGCGGAGAGGGCCGCAGCCTGCGCGAGATATCGCTGCTGGCCGACCAGACCGTAGTCAAGCGCCTTGAAAGCGTCGCTGGTGTGGCGCGGATTGAGGTGAACGGTTTGAACGCCCGGCAGGTGCGGCTGGAACTGAGTCCGCAGCGCTTGCGCGCCTTTGGCATTACGCCAGCCGACGTTGCCGAAGCACTGCGCATCGCCAATGGTGATGTGCCGGTGGGATTACTGTCGGATACGCGCAGTGAGTCGCTGGTGCGCGTGGAAGGCAAGATCCGCGATCCCAAGCAGTTTGCCGCCGTGCCGGTTGTGCGCCGTGGCAACCTGACCGTGACAGTGGGGGATGTTGCCAATGTGCTGGAGACGGAGCAGGAGCCCAATTCTATTTCGCGCGTGGACGCGCAAAGCGCCGTTTCGCTCAACATTTACAAATCGCAGGATGCAAATCTGGTCAACACCGGCGAGGCGCTAAAAAAAGTCGCGCAGGATTTGAGCAAAGAGCTGCCGCCCGGCATCAAGCTTGACGTGCTCTATGCCAGAAGCGACTTTATCAAGGCATCGCTCGCAGGCGTGCAGCGCACGATTATTGAAGGCGCACTGCTCACAATTGCGATTGTGTTTCTGTTTCTCAAATCCTGGCGCAGCACCATCATTACGGGCTTGACCTTGCCCATTGCGGTTGTTTCAACCTTCATCGCCATCTATGCGTTTGGATTTACGCTCAACTACATGACGATGATGGCGCTGTCGCTGTGCATTGGCCTTTTGATCGACGACGCAATCGTGGTGCGGGAAAACATTGTCCGCCACATCCACATGGGCAAGGATCATTTCACCGCCGCGCGCGACGGTACGGAAGAAATTGGCCTGGCGGTGCTTGCCACCACCTTTGCGATTTGTGCCGTGTTCGTGCCAATCGCGTTCATGAGCGGCATCGTCGGCAAGTTTTTCTATCCTTTTGGCATTACGGTGGCGGTGGCCGTGCTTGTGAGCTTGTTTGTGAGCTTTACGCTGGACCCCATGCTTTCCTCCATCTGGAAAGACCCGCCGTCAAACAAGATGGAACGCCTGCCGGTGATCGGCGTGCTGCTGCGCGCGACCGACAGGTTTCTGGAATGGCTGCACGCGCTGTATGCGGCGCTGATTCACTGGATTTTTTCCGCCAAGCGCTGGCGCATCTGGCTGCCGGTGTACGCCAGACCCAAAGGCGCGCTTGCGGCACCCGGCCAAGAGCGCGGATGGCGCTTTGCCACCATCACGCCACGCGGCGTGGTGGTGGGTATCGGTGCACTGTCGTTTGTGGTGGCGCTGGGTGTGTTTCCGCTTGTAGGCACGGACTTTATTCCGCAAACAGACGACGGATTTACCAATATCAATGTACGCATGCCAGTTGGCACCAGCCTTGACCGCGCAAACGAAAAAGCCGGCCAGATCGAGCAGATTCTGGCCGGAATCCCGGAGATCAAATCGCTGGGCACCAATGTAGGTGGCGGGCAGGGCGGGCGTAACACTATCGGCTTCAATATTTCGCTAGTGGACCGTAAAGAGCGCAAGCGCAAGCAAAAAGAAATTGAAGAGGAGATCCGCGGCAAGCTGGCCAACATTGCCGGCATTGAAACCAATGTGGGCGGCTTCAGGCCGATCTGGATCAACGTGCTCGGGCCAGACCCTATCGTGCTGGACCAGGTGACTGAAAACCTTGCGAACAAGATCAAGCAAGTCAAGGGTGTGGTGGATCTGGAAACCTCAGTTAAACCCGGTATCCCCACCTACGCAATTCGCCTGCGGCAAGACGCCGTGCGCGATCTTGGCCTGAATGCATCGCAGGTGGCCAGCAGCCTGCGTGCCTTTGTAGCGGGCGATACAGCGACGTACTGGACGACGTCTGACGGCCAGCAGGTCGAGGTGATTCTGCGCCTGCCCAAAGCGCAGCGCGAAACTATTGCGCAGCTCAATGATTTGCCAATCGCCTATAGCAAAGATGGCGTGCCCGTGCCGCTTTCCAGCGTGGCGCAGATTGTGAGCGTGAAGAATCCTGAGGTGATCAAACGCCAGAGCCTGCAGCGCCGCCAGGGTATTTACGCAGGTGTGGAAGGACGGCCTTCTGGTGATGTCAACGCCGATGTGCAAAAAGTGGTGGATGCGACCGAGCTGCCGCCCGGCTTTAAGTTTGATGTGGCTGGTCAGGCGCAGGAGCAGAATGCGGCGTTCTCCGCCATGCTGGTGGCGCTGGGCATGAGCGTGATCTTTATCTACATCGTGCTGGCATCGCAGTTTGGCAGCTTCATTCAGCCGCTGGCGATCATGGTGAGTCTGCCGCTGTCGCTCATCGGTGTGATGCTGGCGCTGCTGAT
>JBJOQV010000241.1:0-3021 GCA_046049785.1 Pseudomonadota bacterium | reverse complement strand
CGCCGTTATTGTTCACCACGCCCACCAGTCGCTTGGCATCGGCCGAGAGGCTGAAGTTTTCAATGTCCCACGGAATGTGGCGGCTGATGACTTTGAGTTCTTTTTTAGGTACGTCCAAGTAGGTCAATTCTGAAAACTCGCCGCCCGCATTGCTGGTGAGGTAAAGACGCGCGCCGTCTTTGCTCCAGTCAAAGCCAAAAAAGCCCGCGGTGGGATGGCCGGCCAAGGGCAGCACCTGCTCTTGCTTGCCGGTCTTGGCATCGATCAAATACACGGTGGTGTCGGTGCTGGTGCGGTACTGCGTGGCAGCGATTTTGCTGTCGTCCGGCGAGAACTTGAAGCCAAACCAGCCGGTGCCGGGCAGCTCGGCGAGTTTGGTTTTTGATTCTGGCTTCAGCGGATCGATGAGGGTGAGCGTTGTCACAATTTTGTCGCGGCTGCCACCGGCTGCAGTGCGGTCAAGCGGCACGCTGATCACCAGCAAGCGGTTGCCGGCCTGGTTCCAGGCTGCGCTGGAGCGTTGATCGGGGTCGGACAGCAGGGTGGATTTACGCGGCTCTAAATCGAGCCGGTAAATCGCGGACGCTTCGTTGCCGCCAGTATCTTTGCTGTAGACGATGTATCTGCCTTCTTTGGGCTCAAAGCTGGCAAAGCCCACCGGCTCAGGAAAATCCGTGATCTGCTCGGGCTTGCCGCCTGGCTCGCGCAGCAAATGAATTTGCGCGATGTTGGCACCGGCGGCGCGATGGCGCACCAGCATGCTGCGGTCTTTGGGGTGCCAGCCCACCAAGCCGTAGCCGCGAAAATCCGTGTAAGCCGCAACGCGATCGGCTACCGCCTTGGGAATGGCCGGAATGCCTTCCACGCGCAAGTTGGCGTTGGGCGCAATGACTTCGCTGCTTGCTGCAGGCTTTGCAGCGGCGAGCGGTACAGATGGTTGTGGCGGCGCGGTCGGAACCTGCGTGCAGGCGGCCAGTAACGACGCCAAACCCATGAACAAGACGTTCAACAAGACCTTCTTCATCTAAAAACCTCAAACAAAAAAGTTAACTACGCAATATCCATGCGGGTTTTAAGCCATTTTTGCTCCAAAACCCGCATGGATATTGCGTAGAGCCTTCAAAAATCCTACCCAAAAGGCCCCTTGCCACCGCCACCCATGCCCGGCAGGCCTTTCATGCCGCCCATCATGCGCATCATCTTGGCCATGCCGCCTTTCTGCATTTTTTTCATCATGCCGCTGATCTGGTCAAACTCCGCCAGCAAGCGGTTGACCTCTTGCACCGTCACGCCGGCACCCGCAGCGATGCGGCGTTTGCGCGTGGCCTTGATGAGTTCCGGTTTGGCGCGCTCCTGCTGCGTCATGCTGTTGATGATGCCTTCCATGCGGCGCACTTTTTTCGCCGCATCGTCTTGATTGACCTGGCTGGCCGCCTGCTGAAACTGCGCCGGCAGCTTATCCAGCATGCCTTGCATGCCGCCCATGTTCTTCATCTGGCCGATCTGCGCTTTGAAATCCTCCAGATCAAAGCGCGTGCCTTTCTTGAGCTTCTCGGCGAGTTTCTGCGCCTGCGCAACGTCGACATTCTTGGCCGCTTCCTGCACCAGCGCGACGATGTCGCCCATGCCCAGAATGCGGTTGGCAAATCCGTCGGGATCAAACGGCTCAAGCCCGTCAATCTTCTCCGAGACGCCGATGAACTTGATCGGCTTGCCGGTGACGTGCCGCACCGACAGCGCTGCGCCGCCGCGGCCGTCGCCATCAGTCTTGGTCAGGATCACGCCGGTCAGCGGCAGCGCGTCGGCAAAGGCCTTGGCCACGTTGATCGCGTCCTGGCCCTGCATAGCATCGACCACGAACAAGGTTTCGATCGGATTGAGCACCTTGTGCAGTTGCGCGATTTCCTGCATCAGCGCTTCATCAATCGCCAGGCGGCCGGCGGTGTCGACGATCAGCACGTCAAAGTAATGGGTGCGGGCGTAGTCCAGCGCGGCTTTGGCAATATCGGCGGGTTTTTGGTCCGCGCTTGAGGCAAACCACTGCGCACCGGCCGCGGCAGAAACCGTTTTGAGCTGCTCGATTGCTGCAGGCCGGTACACGTCAGCACTGACAGTCAGCACTTTTTTCTTGCGCGACTCAATCAGATGCTTGGCCAGCTTGGCCGCAGTCGTAGTCTTACCCACGCCCTGCAGCCCCGCCATCAGAATCACCGCCGGCGGCTGGGTGGCAAAGTTCAGCTGGCTGGCTTCTTTGCCCAGATCGCCGCCGATGATGGCGGCCAGTTCTTTGTGCACCAGACCCACCAGCGCCTGGCCGGGCGACAGGCTGCCAACAACTTCCTGCCCAAGCGCCTTTTCCTTGATGCGGGCAACAAAATCGCGCACCACGGGCAGCGCCACGTCGGCTTCCAGCAGTGCCATGCGGATTTCGCGCAGCATCTCCGCAGTGTTGGATTCGGTCAGGCGTGCTTCGCCCTTCATGGTCTTGACGACCTTGGCCAGGCGCTGCGTGAGATTGTCTAGCATGATGCGTACATACGGCAGTTAAACTTGGGTGGTGGAACTAGTGTACGCGGTCACCGCCTTGCTTTATTTTGCCTGCGCCTTACGCGCGGGCCAGCTTGTCATGCGCGCCAAAGGGCCGCTGCAACTGACCGGCTGGGATGCGTGGTTGCCCTGGGTCGCCGCCGCCGCGCATGCGGGCTTGCTGCTGGCGGATGTTGACATGCCGGAGGGGCTGCGCTTTGGGTTTGCGCAGGCGCTATCGCTGCTGATGCTGATTGGCGTAGCAGCGTTTTTGATAGAGGAGCGATTTGTTCCGATTTCCGCCATGCGCCCCTTTGTGCTCGGCCTTGCCGCCGTGGTGGTGCCGCTGACTCTGCATTTCACCGGTACCGTGATCCGCACGCCGCACTGGACGCTGACCCTGCACTTGTGGCTGGCAATGGCGGCCTACAGCATGATTGGTGTTGCGGCGGTGCATGCCATCTATATGGTCTTGGTTGAGCGCGGTTTGCAAAG
>JBJOQV010000240.1:0-5914 GCA_046049785.1 Pseudomonadota bacterium | reverse complement strand
CCGAACTCAAGGCCAAGGGCTTTGTGTTTGAGAGCCAGACCGATACCGAAGTCATCGCGCACCTGGTCAATTCGCTCTACAACGGCGACTTGTTTGCCGCTGTTCAGCAGGCCGTGAAGCGCTTACGCGGGGCGTATGCGATTGCGGTGTTCTGCAAGGACGAGCCGCACCGCGTGGTGGGCGCGCGGCATGGCTCGCCGCTGGTGGTGGGCGTGGCGCAGGGTGAGAATTTTCTGGCCTCCGACGCCATGGCGCTCGCGGGCACCACCGACCAGATCATTTATCTGGAAGAAGGCGATGTGGTTGATCTGCAGCTTGCCAAAGTGTGGATCACGGATAGCAATGACAAACCCGTGCGCCGTGAAGTGCGCACCGTGCACGTGCATACCGGCGCGGCGGAGCTGGGCACGTATCGCCACTTTATGCAGAAAGAAATTTTTGAGCAGCCGCGCGCCATTTCAGACACGCTGGAAGGCGTGGAAGTGATTGATGCCGGTCTGTTCGGGCCGGAAGCCGCAGGCGTGTTCAAGCAAATCGACCGCGTGCTGATTCTGGCTTGCGGCACCAGCTACTACGCCGGATCAGTCGCCAAGTACTGGCTGGAGAGCATTGCCGGTGTGCCCACCAACGTGGAAATTGCGAGTGAATACCGCTACCGCGACAGCGTGCCCAATGCCAAGACACTGGTGGTCACCATCAGCCAAAGCGGCGAAACCGCAGACACCATGGCCGCGCTCAAACATGCGCGCAGCCTGGGTATGGAACACACCCTCACCATCTGTAACGTCGCCACCAGCGCCATGGTGCGGGAATGCAAGCTGCGCTACCTCACCCGCGCCGGCGTGGAGATTGGCGTGGCATCCACCAAAGCTTTCACCACGCAACTGGTCGGCCTGTTTCTGCTCGCGCTCACGCTCGCAAAACAAAATGGCCGCTTGAGCGCCGAGCAGGAAGCCGCGCATATGAAAAACCTGCGCCATCTGCCGCTGGCGCTGCAAGAAGTGCTCAAGCTTGAGCCTTCCATCATCGCCTGGGCGCAGCAGTTTGCCACCAAAGACAACGCGCTGTTTCTGGGCCGCGGCCTGCATTACCCGATTGCGCTGGAAGGCGCACTCAAACTCAAAGAAATCAGCTACATCCACGCAGAAGCCTACCCGGCCGGTGAACTCAAGCACGGCCCCCTCGCGCTGGTGACTGAAGCGATGCCGGTGGTGACTGTGGCACCGAACGATGCGCTGCTGGAAAAACTCAAGAGCAACATGCAAGAAGTGCGCGCGCGTGGCGGCGAACTCTATGTCTTTGCCGATGCCGACACGCATATCCAAAGCGAGCCACACGTGCACGTGATCAAGCTGCCGGAACACTATGGCATGCTGTCGCCGATTCTGCACACCATCCCCATGCAACTGCTGGCGTATCACACTGCGACGGCGCGGGGGACGGATGTGGATAAGCCGCGTAACTTGGCTAAATCGGTGACGGTCGAGTAGCGACTACGCAGAGTTCATGCGCTTTTTCAAGCATTTTTGGCTGGAGAAGCGCGTGAAAACTGCGCGTTCATTTTTCTGAAAACCTCCAGTTCTCTGCTCTTGTGTCCCCGCAGCTTCGTTAAGAAAACAGGTTGCGCCGAATCGTAAAAAGCGCGCTAAGCGTAGGGAGTGCCGTCCTTATGGAAAAACTTCCAAGCTCCATCGTGAAAGCGCGCGACAAGATCATCATCAGGGTAAGAGACTTCGTCACCGGCCGTTCTATCACCTACTTCGAGATAGGCCGCCTCTGAGGGCGACTCGTTCAGCAGGCGATGTGCATTACCGGTGCCTGCTTTGAAACCTACGCACATCCCAGCCGACAATTCGAAGCGCCCGTCGTCTGAATGTAGAACAAGCTTGCCAGAAACAACATAAACAAATTCATCTTGCTTGGAGTGGGCATGCCGCAATGCAGACACCGCGCCTGGCGGCATGACGGTGAGATTAACGCCGAAGTTGGTAAGCCCAAAAAGATCACTGAGCGGCCGCTTCACTCGACCGCTCATCATCGCGCGGAACGGTTCGGGATAATTTGATGGCTTGGTACGCGGTGCGGCTTCGCGCGCATGTATTGGCTGTGACATGACAAAGGCCTCCTTGCCTCGCCGGGCGAGAATACTCGTCTTGCTGTGCGCGCGATTGATAAAAAGCGACATTGTGATCAAGCGAATAGGGCGGGCAAAGCGCTAGCGTGCCGACGCAGGTATTCGGTGGGCACACTGCGTTTTGCCCACCCTACCTATCTACGCAATATCCATGCGTGTTTCCAGCCAAAAATGCCTCAAAAAGCGCATGAAACCTGCGTCATCTACTTTCAAATCTGTCGTGAATGCCTCGCACTGACATACTGCGGCCTCACCATCTAGATCACGCCCAACTCATGAACCTCTCCCGCTTCCCCCGCCGCTGCTACACGTCTTTTGCAAGCTTATCGAACCATTGGCCACATCGTGCCCGCTGCAACGTTAGTCAGGGCCGAAGGTCAGCCAAAAGCGGAGCAGCGTAGGCCTGTTTCGCTAAACAGCCCTTGATCTTTCGCAAATCTGCGCGGGAATCCGGCCCGCCTAGTTCTTGCGGATGATGGCTGGCGTGGCGCGCTAGTTCTTCTGCGCCACCGCGGCTAGCCGTGCGGCGGATGTTGCGGCGCGCGCCCCGATGCAATAGTGAATCCACTTTCTCAACGGATTCACAGCATGGCCACTTTACCTACCACTGCACCGATTCCGCGCAAGGCGTGGTCGGTACTGATTGTCAGCACACTCGCGTTCACAGTGTGCTTTATGGTCTGGATGATGTTCGGCGTGATCGGCATTCCGCTCAAGAAAACCTTGGGCCTGAATGCGACAGAGTTCGGTCTGCTTACGGCAACGCCAGTCTTGACGGGGTCGCTTATCCGCGTGCCGTTAGGAATCTGGACGGATAAGTACGGCGGCCGCATTGTGATGGCCATTCTGATGGCTGTGACAGTGCCGGCGATTTGGCTGATGGCGTATGCCACCGAATACTGGCATTTTCTGGTGATCGGCCTGTTTGTTGGTCTGGCGGGCGGCTCGTTCTCGGTGGGCACCCCGTATGTTGCGCGCTGGTTTCCAAAGAACCGCCAAGGCATGGCCATGGGTGTCTATGGTGCGGGCAACTCTGGCGCAGCGGTCAACAAGTTTGTCGCGCCGGCGCTGCTGGTGGCCTTTGGCTGGACGATGGTGCCGCAGGTGTACGCCGCTGTCATGCTGGGCACCCTGATCATCTTCTGGCTGGGCAGCGCCAGCGATCCTGCGCATCTGGTCTCTTCGCAGACAAAATTCAGCGATCAGCTCAAGGCGCTGAAAGACCCCAAGGTCATCAAGTACTGCC
Organism: Pseudomonadota bacterium; assembly: GCA_046049785.1. GTDB lineage: Bacteria > Pseudomonadota > Gammaproteobacteria > Burkholderiales > Burkholderiaceae_C > JBJOQV01. The sequence continues at coordinate 2,534 of JBJOQV010000240.1, read as the reverse complement.
AGTACTACAGCATTGTTTTCGGCGGCTATGTGGCGCTGAGCCTGTGGATGGTGCAGTACTACGTGGGCGAATACGGGCTGGACATTCGCGTCGCGGCACTGCTGGCCGCGTGCTTCTCGTTACCGGGCGGCGTGCTGCGCGCGATTGGCGGTGTGCTGTCTGATAAATACGGCGCGCACAGCGTGACGTGGTGGGTGATGTGGGTGAGCTGGATCTGCCTGTTCCTGCTGTCTTATCCACAAACCAACTTCACTATTCTCACGGTAAATGGCCCGCAGAGTTTTTACGTTGGCCTGAACGTCTATGCGTTCACCGCACTGATGTTCATCTTGGGCATCGCCTGGGCTTTTGGCAAGGCCAGCACATTCAAATATATCAGCGACGAGTACCCCGACAACATCGGCACTATCAGCGGCATTGTCGGCCTTGCCGGCGGGCTGGGTGGATTTGTTCTGCCGATCATGTTTGGTGCGCTGATGGATATCACCGGCATCCGGTCCAGCGCCTTCATGCTGATGTATGGCGTGGTCTGGGTATCTCTGATCTGGATGTACTGGACCGAGGTCCGCAAGACACCGGTGATGGGCGCGCAGGCACCCGCATCACCGTTTGCGGCCGGGTCAGCTCATTGAGATCGCACTTGATTCAGGAAAGGAGAGCCAAATGGCTACTCATGTAATTACCCAATGGAACCCGGAGAACAAATCTTTCTGGGACAGCGCCGGGCACAGCGTGGCGCAGCGTAACTTGTGGCTGTCGATCCCCGCACTCACGCTTGCATTTGCGGTGTGGATGGTCTGGTCGGTGGTAGTGGTGAACCTTCCAAACGTGGGTTTTAAGTTCAGTACCAACCAACTCTTCTGGCTTGCTGCCCTGCCGGCGCTATGCGGCGCGACACTGCGAATCTTCTATTCGTTTGCGGTGCCCATCTTCGGCGGGCGGCGCTGGACGGCGATTTCAACGGCGAGCCTGCTGCTGCCGGCGCTGGGCATCGGCTTTGCCGTACAGGACCCAACCACATCTTATGAAGTGATGGTTGCGCTTGCACTGCTATGCGGGTTTGGCGGCGGCAACTTTGCCAGCTCCATGGCCAATATCAGCTTCTTCTTTCCCAAGGCGCAAAAGGGCTATGCGCTGGGCATGAACGCCGGGCTGGGCAATCTGGGCGTCTCCATCGTGCAGTTTGTCGTGCCCCTGGTGATTACCGCAGGCGTGTTCGGTGCGATTGGCGGAGAGCCGGCTACGGTGACCAAGGCCGGGCAGACATCGCAGATGTGGCTTCAGAACGCGGGATTCATTTGGGTCCCGTTCATCGCGCTGTCCGCGATTGCAGCGTGGTTTGGCATGAACGATCTGGCGGAGGCCAAAGCGAGCTTCGCGGATCAGGCCGTGATTTTCAAGCGCAAGCATAACTGGCTGATGTGCTGGCTCTATCTGGGAACTTTCGGCAGCTTTATCGGCTATTCCGCTGGGTTTCCGCTGCTGATCAAGAGCCAGTTTCCGGGCATCAACGCGCTTCAGTATGCGTGGCTGGGGCCACTTGTGGGCGCGTTGATCCGTCCGCTGGGCGGTTGGCTGTCGGACAAACTTGGCGGCGCACGGGTGACGCTCTGGACATTCGTAGGCATGGCCGCGGGTGTTTTTGCAGTGCTGCAGTTTCTGCCACATCAGGGGCAGGGCGGCAACTTCAATGGCTTTCTGGTGTCTTTCATGGCCTTGTTTGCATTTGCCGGAATCGGCAATGGATCCACTTTCCGCATGATTCCCGTCATCTTCATGACCGAGCGCCAGCGCGCCGCGGACAAGTCGGCGGCGGCCCAGGAGCAGGCGGTGAAAGATGCCAACAAGGAGGCTGCAGCTGTACTGGGATTCAGTTCTGCGATTGGCGCGTACGGCGGGTTTTTCATTCCCAAGAGCTACGGAACGTCTATTGCAATGACCGGCGGACCCGAAACGGCGCTGTATGTCTTTATCGCCTTTTACGCCACCTGTATCGCAATGACCTGGTGGTACTACAGCCGCAAAAACGCGCCGATGCCTTGCTGAACCGGAAAGAACAGACATGAGCCACTTTCTTGATCGCCTGACCCATTTCACTTTGCCCAGGGAGCGCTCTGCGGATGGCCACGGCGTGGTCACAGGCGAGGACCGCACCTGGGAAGACGCCTACCGCAACCGGTGGGCGCACGACAAAATCGTGCGCAGCACACATGGCGTGAATTGCACCGGCAGCTGCTCGTGGAAGATCTACGTCAAGGGCGGCATCGTGACTTGGGAAACTCAGCAGACCGACTATCCACGAACGCGCTGGGATATGCCTAATCACGAGCCGCGCGGCTGCGCCCGCGGCGCGTCGTACTCGTGGTATCTGTATAGCGCCAACCGTGTGAAGTATCCGATGGTGCGGGGCCGGCTTCTGGAACGCTGGCGCGCGGCACTGACGACGGCGCGCACGCCGGTGGACGCTTGGGCGACGATTGTCGAGAACCCGGATGCACGGCGCGATTACCAAAAGGTGCGCGGCATGGGCGGAT
>JBJOQV010000239.1:0-2797 GCA_046049785.1 Pseudomonadota bacterium | reverse complement strand
AACCTGGCCGGTCTTCGATTCCTTGTAGAACATCAACTGGTCGTGGTCTTCGGGAACGTATTTCTGGCCCTGCTGGTTCCAGATGCCAATCTGGCGGAACAGTCCTTCCATGCCGAAGGTGCGCGCGTCGTCCACCAGAATCGGCACCACGCGTGGGCCGATGTCTTTGTCGCGCAGCAATTGCGTGATAAATCGCACATAGCCTTGCGTGGTGGAAATCTCGCGGCCTTCCGCGGTAGGCTCCAGCACTGCGTTGAATACTTTTAAATCCGGCACGGCAAATTTTTCTTCAGCCTTGGTGCGGCGATGCGGCAGGTAGCCGCCGAGCACTTTGCGCCGCTCATGCAGGTATTTCATTTCCGGCAGATCATCGCTCGGCTTGTAGAACGGAATCTCCGCGAGTTTTTCTGCCGCGATGGGGATGTTGAAACGGTCCCAGTATTCTTTGACCGCACTGTCATCCAGCTTCTTGGTCTGATGCGCGGTGTTCTTGCCTTCGGCCACCTTGCCCATGCCAAAACCTTTGATGGTCTTAGCCAGAATCACGGTGGGCTGGCCTTTATGTTTGCTGGCAGATGAAAACGCTGCGTAGATTTTGTGCGGATCGTGGCCGCCACGGTTCAGGCGCCAGATATCGTCATCGCTCATGCGGGCAACGAGTTCAAGCGTGGCCGGATGCTTGCCAAAGAAATGCTTGCGGACGTAAGCGCCATCGTTGGCCTTGTAATTCTGATATTCACCGTCGACAGTTTCCATCATGATACGCATCAGATCGCCGCTCTTGTCACGCGCAAATAGCGGATCCCAGTAGCTACCCCACACCACTTTGATCACGTTCCAGCCGGCACCGCGGAAATCCGCTTCCAGTTCCTGGATGATCTTGCCGTTGCCGCGCACCGGGCCATCCAGCCGCTGCAGATTGCAGTTGACGACAAAAATCAGGTTGTCGAGCTTTTCACGCGATGCCAGGCCAATGGCGCCCATGGATTCTGGCTCGTCCATCTCGCCATCGCCGCAGAATGCCCAGACTTTGCGCTTCTCTGTTTGCGCGATGCCGCGCGCTTGCAGGTACTTGAGAAAGCGCGCCTGATAAATCGCCATCAGCGGCCCCAGACCCATCGATACCGTGGGGAACTGCCAAAACTCCGGCATCAGCTTTGGATGCGGGTAGCTTGAAAGCCCTTCGCCATCGACCTCGCGGCGAAAGTTCAGGAGCTGCTCTTCGCTCAAGCGCCCTTCAAGAAATGCCCGCGCGTAAATACCGGGTGAGGAGTGGCCCTGGATGTAGAGCAGGTCCTGCCCGTCAGGATGATCCGGCCCTTTCCAGAAATGGTTAAAGCCCACGCCCAGCATGTTGGCGAGCGAGGCAAAGGACGAAATGTGTCCGCCCAGGTCGCCATCGGCGCGGTTGGCTTTGACCACCATCGCCATCGCGTTCCAGCGCATCCAGCTGCGCAGTTTTTCTTCGTACTCAAGATTGCCCGGCGAATGCTCTTCTAAATGCGCGGGAATCGTATTGACATAAGCGGTGTTGGCAGAAAACGGAATATGCGCGCCACGGCGGCGGGCCACATCCACCAGCCGTTCGAGCAGGTAGTGCGCGCGTTCTGCGCCTTCGCGCTCAATTACCGCTTCGAGCGCATCCAGCCACTCTTGCGTTTCCATCACGTCGGGATCGTTGGCAGCTTGCTGGGTCAGGCGGTCGAGCTGTGCAGACATCTCAGGGTTCTCCTTGCGCGGCGGGCTTGGGCACCCGCGCGTCCTCAAATTGTGGGCAGCGTTCGAGGTGAAAATCTACCAGCTTTTTCAATTTTTTTGAATAGCAAAAACAAATTTCTCTATGCGAAATGCCAAAGCGCGGGTTGTCCATACCCAGACCCGGCGGGATAACCCGATGCGCACCAAGAATCCTCGCCGCATTACTTGAATACACTGCGTTCAATGCAGCATCTTCAGCATCCACCGCTTTCGCAGTCTTCTATTGCCCCCCGGCCGCCAGGGCTGCCGCGCTGGGCTTGGTGGGCGCCGCTTCTGGCCGTGCTGCTTTTTGTCTCGGTCATGGCGGGATTGTTGTGGTACCTGAAAGATCATGAACGGCAGCGGCGTGCGCAGACGCTTCAGCAGGACATCGAACTTGTGCAGCAATCCGTGAGTCTGCGCTTGGTGGCATTGCAGGAAGGCCTGCTGACCCTGTCGCGCGATATTGCCAGCGGCGAAGTCACCGAAGACACGGTGTGGGGCGACACGGCCGATCTGCTGCGCGAGAATCCGTATGTTGTCGCGCTCACATGGCTGGACGGCAACCGCAATGTGCGCTGGGTACGACCCGCAGCAGGCGCGAGCGATGCTGCGCTTGAAGTCGCGAATCTGCGGATCCAAACTGATGAAACCCGCACCTACGCGCAGCAAGTGATTCAAACTGGTCTGCCGGTCTACTCCTACCCGTTCGATACCGGCAACGGCGAAACCTACATCGAACTGCACGTGATTGTGGGCCAGCTGCGCAAGCCGCAAGGCACGCTGCTGGCGCTGTATTCGGTGGACCGCATGCTCACCGCGCTGATTCCGCCCACCCTCGCCGGCAAGTACCGCATGGTCTTTGCCGATGAAGCCGGCGTAGTAGTGGCCAGCACCACCGGCACGCAGGCGCACGACACCAGCCTGACCGCCAGCACCGCACTCACCCCGCCCGGCCGTGGCCTGACGCTGCGGCTGTCCGCGTTCATGAGCGACAGCGCGCTGCTGCAGAACATGTTGATCGGCATTGTGATCGGCCTATCCAGCCTGATCGTGTGGA
>JBJOQV010000238.1:0-5540 GCA_046049785.1 Pseudomonadota bacterium | reverse complement strand
CTTCCCCTTCAAGGGGAAGGTTGGGATGGGGATGGGTTGCGCCTGAGGCAAAACAGACCCCAACCCCACCCTAGCCCTCCCCTTGAAGGGGAGGGAATCTATCAACGCTGCGATGAGCACGGTTTCACGCTCGCTCGCGCACCGGCAAATTCAGCAGCAAATTATGCGGCTTCATATGCACCACGCCGTCTTCATTCATCGCCAGCGCCATGTACACCGGCTTGCCGGCAATGTCTTGCCGCTGCTCATCCATGTTCACAAATTCCAGCTTGAAAAGACACACCAGCTGCTTCATGCGGCCCTGCTCCACGCTTTCGCCTTGATACAGCTCGTTCAAAATCGCGGTCGCAGCAGCGTCCAGACCTATATGCCAGCGCCACTTGGCATCTTCAATGGCTGAGAGCGGGCGGATGCGGGTTTGCACGCCCGACATGTGGTCAATCCAGCGCTCCATCACGCGCGCCAGCGCCATCGGGCCGGGGCGGCCGGGCGTCATGGCGATCACGAGATCGTGCTTTTCATCGCGTGAAAAGTAGCTCGCGGCGTTGTCACGGTCCAGCACGCTTAAATCCACCGAGCGCGGCATGGTCTGCGCCTCCACCAGCAGGCGGCCCAGGTTACCCAGCCCGCCAGTGTCGGCATGCATTTCAATCGTTTCCAGATCGGCCAGCATCACATCTTCGCCTTGCACATTGGCGCGCTGCTCGCGAAAAAACAGCTCCGCCGCGCGGCAAATCAGCCCGGCAGGAATGTCTTGCACGCCTTCAGGAGGCAGCGCCGTGAGCAGGTGGTGGACGATGATGTGCGCAAGCTGCTCGGCAAACATCGGCGGCACGGTCAAGCGGCCGGCCGTTTGCGCAGCGCGGTGGATGTTCAGGTACGCAGCCTCAAGATTTGGCGCATCGAGCAAAAAGGCTCTGAACGCGAGAAACAGGTTCCAGTTTTCGCGCGCGTCTGCATCTTTGATGGCAGTGACTTCGTGCGGCTCAATGACCGCGCGCGGGTTGTTGAGCAGCGCAGCGTGTACAGCGCGCTCGAAGGGGCACGCTTCTTCAGGCGGCGCAAGCTCTGGCCGGCGCAGATAGGCGCGCAGAAATTCATCTGTAACCGCAAGCTGCCCGGCGTCATTGACGTCAAGCAGGTACAGGCCGGAATGCTTCCAGAGTTCTAACATTTAAAGTGATTTACTCAATATCCATGCGGGTTTTGAGGCATTTTTGCTTGGAAAGTCGCATGGATATTGCGTGATCCAGTTTTGATTTCTGCGCGAACCACCCAAATCCGTTCGCGTTGAGCCTGTCGAAACGCATGTGAAACCGTGGAGTGCTGTAACCCGTTCCACCCTTCGACAGGCTCAGGGCGAACGCTGAACGATTCAAGCGCGCCGCCATTCCGTCTTGCCCCCGGGTTTGTCTTCCAGCACGATGCCTTGATCGAGCAGTTGTTTGCGGATGCGGTCGGCTTCGGCGAAGTTTTTGGCGGCTTTGGCGGTGGTGCGAGCGTCTTTCAACGCCTCAATCTGCTCGTTCGATAATCCAACAAAGCCGTGGGCAGAAGACGAATCCGCGCTATTCGTGGCGACCGCTGAACCAACAACTCTACCTTGCAAAAACGCCACCGGCTCCCGCTGCAACACCGCCAGCACCCTACCCAAGCCCTTCAACTGCCCCGCCAGCCGCGCCGACTGTGACCGGTTCACTTCACTGGCCAATTCAAACAGCACCGCCACCGCTTCCGGCGTATTGAAGTCATCGTCCATCGCGGCCTTGAAGCGCTGCGCGTGCGGCTCGTTCCAATCAAGCGGCTGCGCGTCCGGCGGCACATTCTTGAGCGTTGTGTACAGCCGCGTGAGCGCGCCCTTGGCGTCGTCCATGTTCTTATCGCCATAGTTGACCGGGCTGCGGTAGTGCGTGCGCACGAGAAAGTAACGCACGACTTCGGGGTCGTAGTGCTTAAGCACATCGCGGATGGTGAAGAAGTTGCCCAGGCTTTTGGACATCTTCTCGTTGTCCACATTCAAAAAGCCGTTGTGCAGCCAGTAGTTGACGAAAGTTTTTCCAGTCGCCGCTTCGGTCTGCGCGATTTCGTTTTCGTGGTGGGGAAACTGCAAATCCGTGCCGCCGCCGTGAATGTCAAAGTGCTCGCCCAGAATCGCGCAGCTCATGGCGGAGCATTCGATATGCCAGCCGGGCCGGCCCGGGCCCCATTTGCTCGGCCATTTGGCTTCGGGCGGCTCGTCAGGTTTGGCACTCTTCCACAGCACAAAATCCAGCGGATCCTGCTTGCTTGTGTCTACCGCAATGCGCTCGCCGGCGCGCAGTTCGTCCAGGCTTTTGCCGGACAGCTTGCCGTAGCCGGGGAATTTGCGCACGGCGTAGTTCACGTCTCCCGCAGCTCCGTCCGCAGAGGTGGCATGGTAAGCAATGCCTTTTTCTTCAAGCGTGCCAATCATGGCCAGCATTTGCGGCACGTATTCGGTAGCGCGCGGCATCACATCGGGCTTTTGAATGCCTAGCTGCGCCAGATCGTCCATCATCGCCGCGGTCATGCGGGTGGTCAGCGCGGTGATGGTTTCACCGTTTTCCACCGCGCGTTTGATGATCTTGTCGTCAATATCCGTGATGTTCTGCACATAGGTGACTTGATAGCCGCTGGCGCGCAGCCAGCGCTGCACCACATCAAAGGCCATCATCATGCGCGCATGGCCGACGTGGCAATAGTCGTAGATCGTCATGCCGCACACGTACATGCCGACTTTGGGTGCATGGATGGGTCGAAACTCTTCTTTACGCCGCGTGAGCGTGTTATAGATCGTCAACATGAGGTGAGCCTTTTGAAGCGGTTGGTCCGGCGGGCAGGCATGCTGCAGTGCGGATGCGGTGCTGTTGCGACAGTCAGGGGCAACAAAGCTTCATAGCTGGTGTGATTGAGCGGTGCGCTTGGTAAACTGCTTGCGAGTATATCAATCACTTTGCCATTGCGAATACCAGCGGATAGAACCTGATGAAAAACACCTTGATTGCAGCGGCACTCGCGCTGGCGTTTGCATGGCCGGCCGCCGCGCAAGATAGCGACGAAGTCCAGCGCCTGCTGCGCGCCGGCAACCTGACCGAGGCACTGGCCAAGGCCGATGCGGCGCTTGCCAAAACCCCCAAAGACGCACAACTGCGCTTTTTGAAGGGCTTGATCCTCACCGAGCAAAAAAAGACCACCGAGGCGATTGCCGTCTTTCTCAAACTGACAGAAGACTATCCCGAGCTGCCCGAGCCCTACAACAACCTGGCGGTGATCTACGGCCAGCTAGGCCAGTACGAAAAAGCCCGCGCCGCGCTGGAGATGGCGATCCGCACCCACCCCTCTTACGCCACCGCGCATGAAAATCTGGGCGATGTGTACGCCCGCCTGGCCAGCCAGGCTTACGACAAAGCGCTGCAGCTGGATACCAGCAACACCGGCGCGCAGGTCAAGCTGGCGATGGCGCGCGATCTGATTGGCGGCGGCAAGGGCGCGCAGCGGCCAACGCTGGCCGCAGCTGCGGCGGCCAAGCCCGCCGCGCCTACCACAGCGCCGGCGCCCACACCCACTGCAGCCAAAGCAACGCCTGCTCCAGCCCCCACGCCAACGCAAATTGCGCAAGCGCCAAAACCCTCGCCCGCGCCGGTTGCAAGCCCTTCGCCGGTGGCCAAGCCCACGCCTGCGGCAGCGCCTACACCGGCACCCACCCCGGTAGCTGCGGCGGCGCCTTCCGGTGATGCACCCAAAGAAGTGCTGGCTGCCGTGTCCGCCTGGGCCAATGCGTGGTCCAACCAAGATATGAACCGCTATCTGGGTGCCTATTCAGCAGACTTCAAACCGCCCGGCGGCGTAGGCCGCAAAGCCTGGGAAGATGACCGCCGCGCGCGGATTCAGGGCAAGGCCAAGATTCAGGTCACCGTGCAGTCACCGCAAGTCACCGTCAATGGTGACACGGCCACGGTCAACTTCCGGCAGATCTACGACTCCGACAAACTGGATGTGACCAGCCGCAAAACCCTGGTCATGGTGCGCAAAGATGGCCGCTGGCTCATCCGCGAAGAGCGCGCTGGGCGATAAACTGAGGATATGCTGCGGTTGCAGTCAATGACGCACCGCTGCTACATCCGCTACCGATTACCGCTTGTTCAACCTTTGCTGTGATGATCCGCGCGACGCTTTCGCTTAAATATCTGCTGCTTGCCGCGCTTGTTGCGGCGGGCGGGCATGCGCTTGCCGCGCCCGATCAGCGGCGCGCCGAGATTCCGCGCGGCTTTGATCCCGAGCCGCAACTGGCTGCGATCTATCAGCAAATCGGCCGCCTGCGCATGAACGATGCGCTGCGCATGACCGACGATCTCATCGCGCAGGCGCCCAACTTTCGCCTGGCGCATCTGATCCGCGGCGATCTGCTGCTGGCGCGCGCTGGTCCGATCAAGACTTTTGGCGCGGCGCCCGGCGCACCCGCCGACAAAATTGCTGATCTGCGCGAAGAAGCCCTCTCGCGCCTGAAGGCCTACCGCGAGCGCCCGCCCGAGGGCAAGGTGCCGCGCTACCTGCTGCAAATGCGGCCCGACCAAAAAACGGCGCTGGTGGTGGATACCAAGCGCTCGCGCCTATATGTGTACCGCAACGACAATGGCCGGCCGCAGTTTGTGGCGGACTTTTACGTCAGCCAGGGCAAGAACGGCATCTTCAAAATGACCGAGGGCGATCAGCGCACGCCCATTGGCGTGTACACCATTACCGATAACGTGCCGGGCTACAAACTCATCGATTTTTACGGCAAGGGCGCGCTGCCGCTGAACTACCCCAACGACTGGGACAAACTGCATGGCCGCGGCGGCTCGGGCATCTGGCTACATGGCGTGCCCAGCGATACCTTCTCGCGCCCGCCGCGCTCCTCTGACGGCTGCGTGGTGCTGGCAAACGCCGATCTAAAAAAACTCAGCCGCCTTGTGCAGGTGGGCGCCACGCCGGTGGTGATCAGTGAAACCGTGGAATGGCTCTCGCTGGACGATTGGCACGGTGAGCGCCAAAGCCTGCAAAAAGCGATTGAAAATTGGCGGGTGGATTGGGAAAGCATGGACTTTGTGCGCTTTGCCGGCCACTACTCGCGCAGCTTCAAAAACGATGCCGGCAATCTTGAGCCGTGGCTGAACAACCGCCGCGAATTGATGCGCAGCAAGCAGTGGGCCAAGGTCAACGTCAAGAACATTTCCATGTTTCGCTACCCCGGCGGGGACGAGATGGTGATGGTGGAGTTTATGCAGTCTTTTGCCTCCAATGATTTACAGTCGCAACTGAAAAAGCGCCAATACTGGCGCAAAGAAAATAATGTCTGGCGCATTGCTTACGAAGGAAACCTGCCCGCATGAAACGCATTGACCAACTCATCGCCTCCACCGTTTTTGCCGCCGGAGCACTGGCGAGCGCGCCGGTTTTGGCGCAAGAGAAAGTGGAGTTCAAGACAACCCTCGGTAACTTCACCGTGGAGCTGGACGCCAAGGCCGCGCCCAAGACCGTCG
>JBJOQV010000237.1:0-3489 GCA_046049785.1 Pseudomonadota bacterium | reverse complement strand
CGAGCTACCAATCGCGCGCCTGCTGCCGCTGCTGCGGCGCGCCCACAGCATGATCTCGGTCGACACAGGCCCCGCGCATGCCGCCGCAGCGCTGGGCTGCCCGCTCGTGGTCATGTTCGGGCTGATGGGCAGCACGCGCTGGCTGCCGCGCTCATCGGGCAGCCCCGTGATTGCCCTGGAAAGCGGCAAAGGTGAGCACGCTGCGGTCGCTGATTTTACGCCGGATCAGGTCATCACTGCGTGGCGGCAGCTACTGAAGCAGCAAAATTCAGCAACACCGCTACGCAGTATCCATGCGCCTTTCGGGGCAAAAATGCTTGAAAAGGCGCATGAATAAAGCGTACTGGCACTTAGCCTGTCGTACTAAACCTACGCAGTAAACCCAATGGCCTTATGCGAGCCGTCGCAAAACGGTTTGCTTTTGCTCGCGCCGCAGCGGCACAGCCGGGTTTTGTCGCCGCTGATAAAAGCGGTGCCATCCGCTGCATGAAACTCCAGCCAACCTTCCACCATGACCGAACCGTTGGGATTGGGTTTGAGTAACGTGTGACAGATCGCTCATTGGCTAGATTTTCCCCCCAAAGCGCTACTTTTAGTGGCTAAAGGACGATATTTCACTAGCCATAGTGGCCAACAAAACGGCAGAATTGCGGTGAGGCTCCCAAGGGCAGAACCAACTGCCCCTGGGAAAAGAACAGCTCTCGAAAGAGCCGGTGCTTGAACAGCCCTGGTAGTTTCGGTCACTAGCCTAGCCCGCGTCAACCTCTGTTGGCGCGCGGTCAGATTTGTAGAGCTGTCGCCTCATTTCTCAACTTCTATGAGGTATTAGTAATTGAATAATCTAATTGTGTCTTACGACTTACACTTTCCATCACGCCTGTACTCGCCTTTGGTACAGCGCATCTGGTTGCTGGGCCAAGCGCAAAAGCTGCATCAGTCCATGTGGTTTGTGAAGTCCTACATGTCGGCCACACAGGCTGTGGATTTCTTAAAAACCGCCGTGGATTTCAATGACTCTTTAGTTGTTGTAAATGCAAGCGCGGATGAAATTGCGTGGGTGAAACTCGCTCCTGCGGCTTCGAACGCATTGCACTCGCGTTGGAGTGCTCAGCAATTTCAGTACTAGAAGTTTTGCGAAAGTGAAGTCTAAGTAGAACGAATGCTGGGTTCCTTCTTGGTTCCCAGCAAACCCTTCAGTGCTGCCATATGCGCTTTGGTGTCTTGCGGCATCTGCGCTTTGGCGGATTCTTCTTTGCTCACGCCCAGTTCGGTCAGGAATCGCGAAGGGCTGCGCGCTACAAAATCCTTGGCGCGGCGGCGTTTTTGGCAGTGGGTGATGGTCAGGCTTTTTTGCGCGCGCGTCACGCCCACATACATCAGGCGGCGCTCTTCTTCTATCTTGCTACCGCGCGCGGCCATGTCGTCAGACTCTTCTTCATCGCGGCCTTGATGCGGTAGTAAGCCTTCTTCCACGCCAACCAAAAACACGTGGGGAAACTCCAACCCCTTGGCAGCGTGCAGGGTGGACAGGCGCACCGCGTCTTGCTCTGCATCGCTTTCTTGCAGCATGGTGATCAGGGCGACATGCTGCGCCAAGTCCAGCAGGCTCAGGCCGTCATCATCGCCCTTGCGGGTCAGCCAGGTGACAAATTCGGTGACATTGTTCCATTTTTGCAGCGCTTGCTTGGCATCAAACGCATCGTACAAATAGGCTTCGTAGCCGATGGCACGTACGAGTTCATTGAGCAGCGCGCCGGCATTCTCACCTTGTTTGTTCTCTGCTTTTGCGTCACTGATTTTGCCCGCGCGGTACTGCAAGCGGTTGATAAAGTCACCAAACTCGCGCAGCGGCGCAAGCTGATTGTCTTTGGCGCGCGACGCAAACCCGGTCTCAAAGAGCGCGGTGAACATCGAGCAATGCCGCTCGCCACTATAGGAACCGAGCGCCTGCAAAGTCACCGGGCCGATGCCGCGCTTGGGCGTGGTGACGGCGCGCATAAAGGCCTGATCATCGTCTTCATTGGCGATCAGGCGCAGATAGGCCACCAAATCCTTGATCTCTGCGCGGTCAAAAAAGCTTTGCCCACCGCTGATGAGGTAGGGGATCTTCTGCTGCCGCAGCGCGGTCTCAAAGATGCGTGCCTGCATGTTGCTGCGGTACAGAATCGCGTAGTCGCCAAACTTGGTGCGGCGCTCAAACTTGTGCGCGCTCATGCGCGCAAGCACCGCCTCGGCCTCGGCCTCTTCGTTCTCTTGCGGTAGCACGGCAATCGGGTCGCCCATGCCATGTTCGCTCCATAGCTTTTTGTCAAACAGCTTGGGGTTGTGGCTGATGAGCTGATTGGCGGCCTGCAATATGCGGTTGGTCGAGCGGTAGTTTTGCTCCAGCTTGATTACCTTGAGCTTGGGGTAGGCCTTTTGCAAATCGGCCAGATTGTCCAGCGTCGCGCCGCGCCAGCCGTAGATACTCTGGTCATCGTCGCCTACCGCGGTGAACATCGCCCGTGGGCCGGTGATGTGCTTGAGCAGCAGGTATTGCGCGGCATTGGTGTCTTGCACCTCGTCCACCAGCAGGTAGCGCAGCTTGTTTTGCCAGCGCTCACGCACCTCGTCATGCTCTTCCAGCAGCTTGAGGGGCAGGCTGATCAGATCATCAAAATCCACTGCCTGATAGGCGCGCACGGTCTCGTTGTAGCGCGCGTAGACCTTGGCCATCTGATGCTGCGCTTCGTTGGTAGCAGCATCTGCCGCTTGCCCGGGCGAGAGTGTGGCGTTCTTCCACAAACTGATTTGCGATTGCGTGGCGCGGATGAGCTGCTTGTCGGTGGTGGCCAGCGCATCTGAAATCACGGCGGCGGAATCGGCCGCATCCAAAATCGTGAAGCTCGGCTTTAAGCCCACGTGCCGCGCCTCTTGCCGCAGCATGCGCATGCCCAGGGAGTGAAAGGTGCAGATGGTGGCTTTATCAGCCGCGTCTTTGCCGATCAGCGCGCGCACGCGCTCAGCCATCTCGCCGGCCGCTTTGTTGGTAAAGGTGATGGCGCCGATGTTCTCCGCCTTCATCTGCCCGCTTTGCACCAGATGCGCAATCTTCGCCGTGATCACGCGCGTCTTGCCCGAGCCCGCGCCGGCCAGCACCAGGCAAGGACCATCCAAATAGCGCACGGCTTCGCGCTGCGCGGGATTGAGGGGAAAAGACATCGGGAATTTGAGAAAAGCGAAACACCTGAAACTGCGTCGCGCACTGTAGCATGCGCAAAAATTCAAACAGCGTTGACGCAACAACCATGCGCCTTTTGAAGGCAAAACGGCCTGCAGCCCGCATGAACATTGCGTCAAGGCCCGCGTGGTTGGTCCCACGCACAAGCCTGCCCCTGCGCTGCGTGCCTGCTCGCCGCGCCGTCTGCGTTTGCGCGGGATCAATCCGCGGCAACCCGGGATTTTCTACACTGGGTTGTCGCGGTACATTGATTTATCCACACACTCCGA
>JBJOQV010000236.1:0-4696 GCA_046049785.1 Pseudomonadota bacterium | reverse complement strand
GCAATGCCGGCACTGGCCAGCGCATGCAGCGCGGCAAATGTTTGCGCTGAGAGCTTGCCGTGGCGCGTGAGCGTGTCGTCAACGTCGGTAAATATGCCTTGCACCTGCGCCAGTTGCGCGGGCGGGCACTGAGAAAACGGCTTCATGACGAGTTTGCGATGCGTTTGCCATAGCAAACGCCGCCAATTGCCCCCTCTCTCGCGTGCGGGAGAGGGCGGGGGGTGAGGGCCAGTCTTGGAGAAACTACCTGCATTGCTAGGGCGAGCGGGCAGACTTGGGCGCGTTGATCAGCTTTTCAAATTCATTGGCGTCAAATTTTTGTCCGGCCGCCTTGGCCACAAACCGCACCAAACGCCAGTCGGCCTTGTAGTCCACCATGAAAAAGCGGTTGTTGCCTTCCAGCGCCTGCATCATCTGTGGCGGAAATTTGAAATTCATAAAGCAGCCGCGCAGCCTGTCGGCCAGCGAAGTGTTCAGTACATGCGTGTACGCAAACGCGCGGCGCGGAAATGCGCCGCTGCGGTAGATCACGCGGAACTGCTCGCGCTTGACTTCACCGCGCGCCACCATGCGGTCAAACACGCCGCTGGCCACCGGCGCGGCATCCCACAGGCCCAGTGCCAGCCCGGTGATGGATTTGTCATGCCGGCCGGAATACACCACTTTGTAGTCGCGCTCCGGCGTCAAGCCTTCTTCGGTAAACAGCGCGCGCGGTGCCAGATTGCCGGAGTTGGAAATCGCGCTGGTGTGGGCAATCTGCTTGCCGCGCAAATCCAGCAGTCTTTTGTAGGGGCTATCGGCGCGCACAAGCAGGATCAGCTCGTAATCATCCACCTTGCCGATTGACTCCATGCCTTTGCCGGCAAAGGGCACGGCACCGGCAAAGTTCACTGCGAACATCATGCCGCCTGTAGCAAAGTTGGCTACATGCACCTTGCCGGCGCGCATGGCGGCAATGATCTGGCGCTCTTCGCGCAGCTCAGAAATATCAATCGGCATGCCCACGCAGGTGGTGAGGTGCGCGACCAGCGGGTTGTATAGATCCGCAGTGTTGGTCTCGTCTTCCAGCGCGGTGAGCGCGATTGAAAGGCGCTTGGGTGTGAGCTGTACCTGTGGCGGCGGTGCGTCGGCGATCAGATCGCGATTAGCATCGCAATAGGCTGCGTCAAGGTCGCCGCGGTAGTCGCACGCAAGCGCGGCGCAGGCAAAGCTCAACAAACTGCCGGCCAGCAGCGCCCGCGCAAACCGCAAAACTTCCCCCGACATAAGTCGCTCTCCAGCACAGCGTTTTCTTGTCTTGCTTTTGAGATTAGCACCTGTGCACGGCAGTGATTGGAAATTTTTGCTCAATCACCTTCTACCAAAGCTTTGAGTTGCTGCTCATCGACCGAAACCGCCATCCGCTGCAGGCAAGCGTAGGTATAGCCGCGCAAGAACGTACCGCGCCGCACCGCCACACGCGCGGTGTGGGTGCCAAACAAATGGCCCACAGCAATCGCGGCCAGCGGCGCATCGCGCTGTGCGTCAAAGGCTACACCGGCAATGATGCCAATGCCCAGCCCCAGCGACACGTAGGTCTTGATTACGTCGGCGTCAATCGCCTCAAGCACGATGTGCGGCTTGATGCCTTCGCCGGAAAACGCCATATCGATCCGCCCGCGCCCGGCAAACTGGGTTTCATAGGTGACGATGGGATGGCGCGCGAGCTGCTTGAGTGAGATGTCTTGCGCGTGCTTGTGGATGGCGTGGCCTTTGGGTGCCACCACCACGTGCTGCCACTGATAGCAGGGCAGGGTGACCAAGCTGTCAAACAGGGTCAGCGCCTCGGTGGCTACGCCTATATCTGCCTGGCCCTGCTGCACCCATTCACCGATTTGCCGCGGCGTGCCTTGCAGCAGCGCCACCTGCACCTTGGGAAAGCGCTCGCGAAACTCGGTCACGATCTTGGGCAGAAAGTAGCGCGCCTGCGTATGCGTGGTGGCGATGGTGAGCTTGCCGGATTCTTCATCCGCAAAGTCGTGGCCCACGCGCGAGAGGTTGTCTACCTCGTTGAGAATCCGCTCCACCACCTTGAGCACTTGCTCGCCCGGCGCGGTCAGCCCCAGCACGCGCTTGCCGTGGCGCTGAAAGACGGCAAAGCCCAGCTCGTTTTCAAATTCGGCAATCGCCTTGGAAACGCCCGGTTGCGAGGTAAACAGCACATCCGCGGCGCGCGTGAGCGAGAACTTCTGGCGCACGGCTTCGCGGACAAACCGTAGTTGTTGGAGGTTCAAAACGCGCTCCCGGTGGCATGACTGAAGTAGATGGCGCCACAGTGTAGCGAGCGGCGTCGGGGGGCGAAAATCGGCAAACTATTGTGTGTTGATCCCGAACAATGTAGCTCCGAGCCCCTCACCCCCAACCCCTCTCCCGCTAACGGGAGAGGAGAGCGTACGGTTCTAAATCGCTGTCACGATTTAGAACGAACTCGGTCGGAGCCGAAAAAAAAAGGCGCGTCCCGAAAGACACGCCTTTCAAAAGGGCAGCAAAGCTGCCTCTCCTCCTCCTCGAACCATGACCGCTGCCTTTGCTTGCGCGCCAGTAGCGGTCTTTCCCAAGGAAGCCATCAGTCTAGCGGGGCGGCAGGCCAAAGTCCATGTGGCTGTGGCGGCGGCAGCTACGCGATCCGTTCAGTTTCACAATTGTTAATAAATTGCTCAGGAATTGGGTGAATCAGGCGGCGGCGCAGGCGCTTTATCCGCTGAATCTAGTCGGGATTGCGGCGTTTCCGGCAGCGGCGGCGGGGCGTTTTCGCGCACCATGCTTTCATAGCTGGCGTAAAAGGCCACGTACACCACCACGCCAAATAGCAGCGTTAGCGGCAGCATCAGCGTTTGCGCGACTGCGGCACCGCCCAGCAGCATGCCGATCAGGCTGACCGTGAGCGCCGCCGTCAGCAGCAGGCCGCCCGCAGTGGCAAAAAACAGAGTGAACGCGCCCAAATTGCGCCAGCAGCCCACCAGGCTGTAGAACAGCGCCTTGCCCACGCCCATGCCGTGCCAAGCCACAAACTGTGGCGCCATCCAGAACAGCCACGACACCGGCACATACAGCAGCAGCGCAAACGCGGCGCTGGTGGTGAGCAGGCTCTGGTCGACGGTTTTCGGGTCAAGCGTTTCTTCGCCCATGATCACCCGCATCAGCAGGCCGCCGTCCACCAGGCTGGTGGCTGCAAAGATGCCCAGAATCGCCACGGCGTAAATCACACCCATGATCAGCAGCGACACTGCCACAGGCGTGGGCGATAGGCCGGAGAAGATCAGTTTGACCGATAACGGTTCTTTGCGCGCCACGGCGCGGTAAATGCTCATCAGCCCCACATACAGCACCGGTACCGCCACCAGCGGCAGAAACTGCCCAAGCACCGGCACGATGCCGGTGATCACCACCAGCAGCAAATAGCTGAACATGCCGGCATGCACCGCCAGCGGATTGGTGCGCGTAATCGCCCAGGCGCGCTTGAGCCATTGAATGCCTTCTGATGCAGGAACTTGAATAACGTTGATGCTCATGAAATCGATGGATAGGTCAGTGGATCGGCACGGCGCGCTTGCAGGATACGCTCAAAGTGTGACGGGTCTTTGGGCGTGAGCACCGCCGCGGCGCGCGGCATGTACCAGTCTGCCAGGCGGCTGATCCAAAAGCGCAGCGCAGCCTTGCGCGCCATCATCGCAAGTGCGGCGCGTTCTGCCGTTTGCAAGGGGCGCACGGCCTCATAGGCGCGCATGAAGGCGCGCGCCAGCGGCAGATCGACCGCGCCGCTGGCGTGATCGATGCACCAATCGTTCAGCGTCACGCACAGGTCGTAGGCCCAGGCGTCGTCGCCGGCAAAATAAAAATCGATTACGCCAGAGAGGCGGCCCGCTTCAAATAGCGCATTGTCGCGAAACAAGTCCGCATGCACCGCGCTGCCGGGCAAAGGATCGCGCGCAAGCTGCGTATCAAAACTGCTTTGCGCGGCAAGCTCATCGCGCAGCAGCGCATGCAGCGGCGCCGGTACGTGCGCGGCCAGCGGGTCCACCTGCGCCAGCATCCAGTTAAGGCCGCGCAAATTGGGCTGCGCCAGTTTGAAGGTTTTACCGGCCAGATGCATGCGTGCGGACATTGCACCAATCTGCGCGCAGTGGTCTAGCGTGGGCCAAATCACATCTTCGCCCGCCACGCGCGCCACCAGCGCGGCAGGCTTGTCCTTGAGCGTGGTGAAAAGCTGCCCCGCCTGCGGCCCGCGCGCAATGCGCTGCGGCGCCGGCACCGGCAACCCAGATGCGGCCAGGTGCGCAGAAAACTCCAAGTAATAGGGCAACTGCGCAGCGGTAAGCCGCTCAAACACCGTGAGCACAAAGCGGCCATGGTGTGCGCCTTCGGTATCCAGAAAATAGTTGGTGTTCTCAATCCCCGCGCCAATGCCCACATGGCGCAGATACTCACCGCAGTCATATTGGGCGAGCAGGGCAGTGCAATCAGAAACATCCAGTGCGGTGTAAACGGCCATGTGCGCAGTGTAGCCAGTAGCGAAGATTCAAATGAGAAGACGCTTTATCCATGGCGCTTTTGGAGCAAAAATGGCTCAAAACCCGCATGGATATTGCGTAGAACAATTTAAAAAAAGCGTTCAACGCTTTTACGCCACGTTCTTAAACCCTCCGCGCAAACTCCC
>JBJOQV010000235.1:0-7022 GCA_046049785.1 Pseudomonadota bacterium | reverse complement strand
GCCGTCGCCTGCTCAGCAGTTGCTGCGCATGCGCAACTGGCACGATTTGCTTGTGGCCGGCCGCGCGGCGTGGGGCCGCGATATCGTGGTTCTTCCGCTGGGCCATGCGCTGCTGGAAAAGCTTGCCAACCCCTACAAGTCAATCACAGCGCATGTGATGAATGTGGGTGAGTTTGAAGAGGCTTTACGCAATATCCATGAGCCTTTTCAGCCATTTTTGCCTGAAAAGGCTCATGAATACTGCGTACGCTTTGACGAGTTGCTGTTAAACGCACTGCAGGATGCGCATGCGCTGCACTCCCGCGCGCTTTCGCCGTTGCCGGTGCTGGGCATTCCGCTCTGGTGGCCGGCCAACGAAGACGCGCAGTTTTATGCGGATGCTGCGGTGTTCAGACCGCTACCCGCATCATCCTCAGAGCACTAGCGCGAAAAGTCAAACGCAAATTCGACTTGCGTTTCGCGCGCCTGTTTGATGGGCGCATATTTCCACTGTTTCAACGCTGCAAGCACCGAGCTGTTGAGTGCGCGGTTGGTGGTGTTGACAATTTCCGCATCGCTCACTGACCCGTCTGGGTTGACCTTGTACTTCACCTTGACGCGGCCTTTTTCGATGTTGGCGTTGATGATCTGGCGCGTTAGCTCGGGCTGCGCCTGTGCAAGTGCGCGCAACGGCTCTTCCGGCTCAGGCTCGGGTTCTAGCTTGGCTGGCGCGGCCGCGGCAACAGCCGGCGCAGCAGGTACCGGCGGGTTCTCCACCAGTGCAGCGCTTGGAATCGGCGCCGGCGCTGGTGCCGCTACTGCGGGCGTACGGGGCTCAAAACTGCGGGGAGCCGGCGCAGGTGCCGCTGCCGGCGCTGCAACGGGCGCTGCTTCGCGCGCTGGCGCGCGCTTTTCCTTAGGCTCGTCTTTCTTCGGACGCGGCTTGTCGTCCATGATCATGATCCATTTGTATGGATTGTCTGCCTGCCGCTTGGCCCGTTCCGTGGGCGCATTGGCGTCTGCATCCGCTGCGGGTTGCTGCGCCCACGCCAAGCCTGTACAGGCGCACATCACCGCCAGCGCACAGTGCGCGCATGCCATTCCAAACGATTTCATTCAAACCCCCCTGTATGCGTGGGCTTGCCACTTTTGGTGGAGTCCCTTTGCGTCGAGTGTACGAAGAGGGTTTCTTTCCCGTCTACAAATCAAGCAACTTGCACGCCACGTTGTGGGATTTGCGCCTCACACGTAGTAGCGACGCGGCAACCCGTAATTCGACACGTTCGTCAATCAGTGAGCCGCATGCCGGGTGCAATGAGTTGAGGATCTGTCATTAACTCGATCAGCGCGGGGGTGTTGTGTGTGCGCAGATGCGCCAGCGCTTGGCCGAGCGCGTCTTCAAAGTCTTGATCGCTGCTGATGCGCAATCCCCATGCACCGTAGGCGTGCGCAAGCTGCGCGAAGTTGGGATTTGCCAGTTGCGTGCCCGAAATGTGGCCTGGAAAATCGCGCGCCTGGTGCATGCGAATGGTGCCGTACAGCCCGTTGTTGAACACCAGAATCAAGGGCGCGGCACCGCATTGCACGGCAGTGGCAAGCTCCTGCCCGGTCATCATGTAGTCGCCATCGCCGGCAAAAATAACGGTTTGTTTGTGCGGTTCGATCAACGCAGCGGCAATCCCCGCCGGCATGCCGTAGCCCATTGCGCCGCTAGTAGGCGCCAATTGAGTGCGGCCGTGGTGCTCAATGCCGCCGTAGCGCCAAAAACGGTGCGCCCAGGTGGCAAAGTTGCCCGCGCCGTTGGCAATCAACGTGCTCGCAGGCAGATGTTTGCGCAGGGTTTGCACGACATGCCAGAGGTTGAAGCGGGAATCGCGGGTGGTTTTGGGTTCTTGCTGCCAAGCTTCGTAGGCTGTGCGGGCGGTTTGAACGGTAGAACCCCACCCTAACCCGTCCACCGCGCCGCTTGCAGGCGGCTTGGAAGATTCGGGGCGCGGCGCAGACGCCGCGAATTCCCCCGAACTTCCCCTGCTCGCAGGGGAGGCAATGAGCGCAGCCAATGCTGCCGCAATCTGCGGCATGCCGCTGGCAATCGGCAGCGCGGCCTGATACACACGGTTCAGCTCATTGACATCCGCATGCACGTGAATCAAGGCTTGTTTGGGTGTTGGCACTTCAAGCAGCATGTAGCCGCTCGTGGTCATCTCGCCCAGGCGCGCGCCCAGCACCAGCAGCACGTCGGCCTCTTTCACGCGCTTTGCCAGCGCGGGGTTGATGCCGATGCCTACATCGCCCACGTAGTTTGCGTGCGCGTGATCAAACGTGTCTTGAAAGCGAAAGGCGCAGGCAATCGGCAGGTTCCATGCCTCGATAAAGGTGCGCAAATCTTTGCAGGCGGCGCGTGTCCAGCCCGGCCCGCCGGCGATCACGAGCGGATTTTTTGCTTCGGTCAATAGTGCTGAAAGCCGCGCCAAATCAGCGCTTGCGGGCGACGCTTGCACCACCTGCGCAGGGCGCGCATCGGCTACATCCACCTGTTGCGAGAGCATATCCTCCGGCAGCGCGAGCACCACCGGCCCCGGACGGCCGCTTTGCGCAACCGAGTACGCACGCGCGATGAATTCAGGGATGCGCTCCGCACGGTCAATCTGCGCCACCCACTTTGCCAGGCGCGCAAACATGAAGCGGTAGTCCACTTCTTGAAACGCCTCGCGCTCGAACATATCGCTGCCCACTTGGCCGATGAATACGATCATCGGCGTGGAGTCTTGATGCGCCGTGTGCACCGCAATCGAAATATTCGTCGCCCCCGGCCCGCGCGTCACCATCGCCACGCCGGGCTTGCCGGTGAGCTTGCCGTAGGCCTCGGCCATGAAGCCACTGCCGGACTCGTGACGATTGACGATGAGTTTGATGCGCTCGCGCTGCAGATACAGCGCATCGAGCACTGGCAGATAACTTTCGCCCGGCACGCAAAACACGTGGTCGCAGCCGTGGATGAGCAGTTGATCGACGAGGGTTTGGGCGGCGGATCTCATTTTGTCGCGGCGAATAGTTGATGACGTTTGATGGCTATTTATAACCCTCTCCCTGTGAGGGAGAGGGTGCGGTCAACGGAATGGGTGGCCTCTGAGTAGCGGTTTTAGCCTCACTGCGCATCAGTATTGTCTGCATGCTGCGATTCGACCCTCACCCTAGCCCTCTCCCTGCCAGGGAGAGAGGTTAAACAAGAACTACGCAGTATTCATGAGCTTCTTCAGCCATTTTTGCTTGGAAAGGCGCATGAATATTGCGTAGAGCACATCTAGTTCCCTTACCGCACCTGATCTGGATTACGCCGCAGCTTGCGCATGAACTCCGGCTCCCAGGGCCGCACCGCGAGCAGCAGGCTGTGGGCATGGCGCTTGTCAAAGGGCATGTTGATGTCGGCACCGTGCAACTGCGAAAACTCGCGGGCGACTTCCTGCATGCGCTCGATGAACTTTTCAATCGAGCCGCGCGACAGCATGGCGTTGACCAAAATGAGTTTCTCACCCACGCGGGTGAAATCGGTATTGAAGTAGCTCAGGCTTTCGGCGCGGAACAGTTGCATGATCGGCCCGCTGGGTATCCAATGAAAAGTACGCGCCACTTTCAGGCGGATGCGGTTGCCGGGCTGCAGTTCAATAAAGCCCATCTTGTCCAGCTTGATCAACAGCTTGATGCAATCGGTGTGGGTGATTTTGTACAGCCCCACCATCTCGTCAAACGTCATCTGATTCAGGCAGGCCACCGCCACGGCAAACAGCTCTGGGCTGGCAACCACCTCGCGCTCTTGCTTTTCAGTGAGCTGCGTGATGAGCTTGCCGTCCTTGCCAATCAGGCGCAGCAGCTCGGTCAGCTCAATGCCGGTGGCGGCCAGAATATCGTCCAGCCGCTCCAGTGTGAAGTTGCGCGTGGAGAGCATGCGCTTGACGCTGGCCTCGCTCATCTCGATGCGCTCGGCTAGCTGCGCGTAGGTGATGTCGCGGGCCTTCAGTTCGCGCTTGAGCGCGTCGACAAGCAGAGTGGTTTGCATGATGCGGCGCAGGTAGTTTGCCTGCGCGCATCATATCGCTGAGCGCCGCGTTAGCTGCGCGCTTTGATGGCGGCGGAGATTTTTTCGTAGTCCGCTTGCTTGAGCGCGCCGCGGAAAGACGCAATCACCTGCCCTTTGCGGTCCAGCAAAAAGCTGGATGGAGTGCCCACGATACGGCCGAAGTTATCCGTGTGGGTCTTGCTCTTGCGCCACAGCTGGGGGAACTGCTCGCCTTGCGATGTCATCCAACTGGCGAGTTTGCCGTAGTCTTCCACTTCTTTCATGTCATCATCGATCGATACCGTCACCAGCTCAAAGCCTTTGGCGCGGTTGGTGTCGTAAAACTTGCGAAACGTCGGCATCTCGGCCCGGCACGTTGGGCACCAGGTGGCCCAGAACGACACTAGCGTGACTTTGCCCTTGGCCTGATCGAGTGAGTATGGTTTGCCCGTGAGTGTGGTGCCCTGCAAAGCAGGCGGCGGTGGCTCGGGTGCTTGCGCAAAGGCCGCGCCGGCCATACATAGCGCGAGGGTGCCGACAAAATTGCGAATGCTGCGGTTCATGACATGCCTCATCGTGGTGGTATGCGCAATTGTCGGCGCTGGCCACGCCATCATTACGCGCATGCTGGCGCAAATGACGCGGCGTCAACTGTGGTGTGGCCATCCGCCCACACGCGCCGCGTGCGACAATGCACCTGCAAGGCGGGCCGGGCAATCGCTGGCGTGAAAACGCGAGAGGAAAGTCCGGACTTCACAGGGCAGGGTGCTGGATAACGTCCAGGCGGCGTGAGCCGACGGAAAGTGGAACAGAAAACACACCGCCGATGGCGTGCGCGAAAGCGTGCGATCAGGCAAGGTTGAAATGGTGCGGTAAGAGCGCACCGCGCGCGTGGCAACACGCGTGGCTGCCAAACCCCACCCGAAGCAACCTCAAATAGGCAGGCGTTGAATCGGCCCGACGAGCCTGCGGGTAGAGGGCTGGAGCCGCGGAGCAATCCACGGCCTAGAGGAATGATTGCCGCCGGCCGCAAGGCTGGGCACAGAATCCGGCTTATAGGCTCGCCTTGCATTTACAACTATCCCCTCTCCCCTGGCGGGAGAGGGTTAGGGGCGAAGCGGGGGTTTCGAGCCGCATGCGGCGAGCCCGCTGAGCGGCAAACGCTTGCAAGCGTTTGCGCGGCCTGCAAGGCAGGGGGACTGATTAGTCCCCTCTCCCCTCGCGGGAGAGGGTTAGGGTGAGGGGGAAATCTCGCGCAATGATGCGCCACACGAAAGACTTGCCGGGGGTTGCCCGGCGGCAACTTACTTTCTTTGTCTTGCCAAAGAAAGTAAGCAAAGAAAGGCGCGCCCGCTTCAGCGGCCCTTCGGGCTGCCCAAGTCAGTCAAGCACCAAGCGGCGGGCAAAAAAACTCGCTGCGCTCAAACAGTTTTTGCCCGACTGCCCCGCTTGGCACTTGCCTGTCTTGGCGCTTCAGAGGGCTGTTCAACGTGCGGGCACCTCGCTTTGAACGATGAATTACGAAAGCAAAACTAAAGCACGCAATACCCATGCGCCTTTCCAAGCAAAACAGCCTGAAAACGCTCATGAATAAAGCGTCTTCTGTAGCGTTTCTGCGAAGCTAAAAGCGCATGAAACCTGTGTCAAACCACTTTAACTGTCAGCGAAACATCTACGTTATTGCGCGTGGCATTGCTGTACGGGCAGACCTGGTGCGCAGTCTGAATGAGCTTTTCTGCGTCGGCTTGCGACAGACCGCCCACGGTGGCGGTGATGTCGACTGTCAAGCCAAAGCCGGCGGGTTGAATCGTGCCGATGCCTACGGCGCAGTCGATCGCAATCGATGTGACGGGCAGCTTGAGCATGCTCTTGGCCACGAAATCTGCTGCGCCGCCAAAGCAGGCTGCGTAGCCGGCCGCGAATAAATCCTCTGGTGTGGTGGTGCCGGGCTTGCCGGGGCCGCCCATGGCTTTGGGCACGGACAAATCGACTGACACGATGCCGTCGCTGCTTTGCGTGTGGCCATTGCGGCCGCCTTCTGCATGAGCATGGGCGGTATAGAGCACATTGACTGCGGGTGCGGTCATGGTTTTCTCCTTGTGGAAAGCTTGGAAGGTGGGAGGGAAATAGCGCGCGGATCGCGGGCTACTGCACTGCGATGTTGCGCCAAAGCAGGCAGTTTTCCACCCTTAAAACCTCACAACGTGCCCAAAAAACACGTGAGCTGTTTTTTTGTCCAGCTAAAACTTCATGTCGCACTTTAAGTGTGCGTGGTATCTGCTTCTTTTTGAACAATTTAGCGCTGTAGAAAGCGTCGCTAAGTCCTTCATTTCATTGGTTTTTTTGACTTGCACGGCTATGTTGATTCCCCTACAGTGGAGAAATGTAGGAAAAAAGGCCATTTTGTGGCGAATTTTGGCTGCTTTGCCCAATCAAACGGGTGAAAGTGGCAAACACTCAAAGACAACCATGTTTCAAGGCCCAAACCTTATCACGCTAGACGCAAAGGGACGCATCGCGATCCCGGCGCGGCATCGTGACTTGCTCACGCAAGAAGGCCGCGATCTGCGCGTGTCGCTGGTGCGCAATCCGAGTGGTTGTTTGATGCTCTACGCGCGCGCTGCGTGGGAGCGCGTGAGTGAACAAATTGCCGCGCTGCCTGCAGAAGCCGAGACGTGGAAAGCGATGTACTTGGGCTACACGCAGCATGTTGAGGTGGATGGCAGCGGGCGAATTCTGATCGCGCCTGAGCTGCGCAGCGTGGCGGGCTTGTCGCGCGATGTGATGATGATTGGCGTGGGCACGCACTTGCAATTGTGGGATCCGGAAACGCTGGCGGAAAAAGAACGCGCCGAGATGGCCAAGGGCATGCCCGAGTCGCTGCGCAAAATGGTGTTCTAAGGACAAGGGAATCGTGACACGTGACAGATTCGGTGCCAGGCAGTGTTCACCGGACGGTGCTCCTTTCCGAGGCTGTTGCGCATCT
>JBJOQV010000234.1:0-9533 GCA_046049785.1 Pseudomonadota bacterium | reverse complement strand
ATATCCATGCGCTTTTTCAGGCAAAAATGGCTGAAAAGGCGCATGGATATTGCGTAGAGCTGTTTGAAACTGCTAACCGTGCCAGTCCACTACACCCGTATAGGCCGTGATCAGCACCACCACGCCAAACACAATCCGGTACCAGGCAAACGGTACAAAGGTGTGGCTTGAGACGTATTTGATTAGCCACTTGATGCATAGCCACGCGGATAAAAACGCAAACACCAAGCCCACGGCAAACATCGGAATGTCTGCCGCCGACAGCAGTGCACGTTCTTTGTAAAGGCTGTAGGCACCGGCGCCGATGAGCACCGGTATCGCCAGAAAGAAACTAAATTCGGCGGCTGTTTTGCGCGACAGGCCGATCAACATGCCGCCGATGATCGTTGCGCCAGAGCGGCTTGTGCCCGGAATCATCCCTAGGCACTGAAACAGCCCGACTTTTAGTGCGTCTTGCCACGACAGATCGTCAAGATGCTCCACGCGCGGCGCGCTTTGCTGCCGCTTCTCCACCCACAGAATGATGATGCCGCCCAGAATGAATGTGGTGGCCACCACCTGCGGCGTAAACAAATGCGACTTGATGAATTTGCCGAGCAGCAGCCCGACCAGAATTGCCGGCAACACCGCCACCACCACATTCACCGCGAACTTGCGCGATTTTGGATCGTGCGCCAACCCCGCCACCGTGCCCCAGCAGCGCTGCCAATACAGCATGATGACGGCGATGATCGCACCGGTTTGAATCGCGATGTCAAAGACCTTGGCCTTCTCACCCGTGAAGTTCAGCAGCGACCCGGCCAGAATCAAATGGCCGGTGGAAGAGATCGGGAGAAATTCGGTCAGGCCCTCGACAATGCCGAGAATGGCTGCCTTGATCAGAAGAAGGGTGTCCAATGCGTGCGCCCGAAAGAAGCAGCACGCATTATTGCAAACTCATTTAGCTGGATTCAGCGTGATCGACAGCGCATCGCGCAGCACTTCAAACTTGCCGGCTGTGTAGGTCACGCCGCTGACTTTCAGATCTTCCGGTTTGAGGGTGTAGACGGTGAAGTCTTTCATGAATTCGCTGGCCACCATCTTGCCGATGGCGTTGATTTGGTTGGTGTATTGCACGGGCGTACCTTCGAGCTTGAAATCTTCGGTGCGCGTGTCGGCCAGCACGATGCTATTGGTTTTTGGATCAAAATTCAGCTTGCCCGAAATCTTTGCGCTGCCAGACAAGCGGTTGCCGGAAAACGGATTCTTCAGGCTCGCATCCATGCTGGTGATCACGCGGCTGGTGCTTTGATCAAGCGCGATTTTGGGGTTGGCCAAATTCACATCAAACAGCTTGAGAAAGGTGAGCGATTTGTTCATGCGCTCATCCATCAAACGGTTGAGCTGCGCTTCGGTCAGCGTAAAGGTGCGCGGGCCGCCCAGCGTGGCGCACGCGGCAAGCGCAGTAGCAGCCAGAACAATTGCGGCAAGCCGAAGGATGGTGTGCATGCGATCTCCAATAGCGAACGTTGAGCGATGCGCGCGGGGCGCGGCAAGCCGAACGCTATCGCGATCGTCTGGTTCTTGCAAGAAGAGGCGCTCGTGAATCGAAAGAAATTGTTTCGCGCGCGGTCAATGCGCGCGTGTTCACGATTGTGAAACGAAAGGTTCGCGCGTGCGCTTGGCACTGCAGGCCAAGCGCTTACAGCTCACCAGCGCGGCAGCGTTTTGGCGCCGGATTTGTGCGCGGTATACGCATCGCGCAGCTCGCAAGAAAACGCGATGTCTTGCAGCGCTCTGCAATCCAGGTCGGACAGTGCAATCACGCGGGCACGCAAATGCCGGCGCGCTTTGCGGGCGCTGCGCCAATGCAGTACGGGCGCGGCAAGCGTGCGGATGCGTGCTGCCAGCGCCGGCCAGTTCACGCGGATGGTCAGCAGCGGTTCCGGCAGATTGCAGGCGGTTTGGGTAGTGCAGTTCATTGTCGTGCTCCTTGGTTCAATGCGCCCGGTGCGGCTCACCCAGATGAATATGCCGGACTCGCTCGCGTAAGGCGTGCGTTACGCGCGCCCACACCGATTTAGCCAGCTGCTGCGTCGCCACCGAGAACCCGGCGTCTGACTCCACGCAGATGCGCGTGACCGTCAGCGCTTCAATCACAACCGCGCCCTGACCCTGCACCGTATGCACCGTGTCTTTGTGCAGAATGTTGTCAGCCAGCACGCCTTCTTCGGTCAGCCAGACCTGCCCGTGCTTAACCCGCACGCGTGCACCGCGTGCGCGCGCCACCTGGTAAACCGAGCCGGGCGCCAAGTCCAGTGAAAAGCATTGCGTCAGTGTTTCCATGATTCGATTCCTTTACTTTGTCTTGCCATCAGCTACGCCGGCAATGCCTGACCGGATTTGATGAATGCGTTTGGTGCATGATTCACATGCATGCACTGCACTCATCTATACAGATTGGCTTGTTCAGCGGCGTGAGGTCATTAAATACCTCACTGCTCTTGCCAACAAACGGAAACTGCGTGCACAATGCATACGTGAAACGCATGCATAGAAACCGCTCTTTTTTAAAAGGCCAGCCTCATGAAATCAATACGCAAACGGCCGATCGAACTGGACAATCTGCGCGGATTTGATGCGGCGGCGCGCCATCTGAGTTTTACCGAGGCGGCGCAGGAGCTGCATTTGACGCAATCGTCCGTGTCGCGGCAGATCGCATCGCTGGAATACGAAGTTGGCCAGCCGCTGTTTGTGCGCAAGACGCGCGCGCTGGAGCTTACGACCGCTGGCCATCGTCTGGCGCGGGCAGTGCGGCAGTCGCTGGACCTGCTGGATGCTTGCGTGGACGACCTGCGCGGAGGCCAGGCGCGCAAGCGCGTGACGGTGACCACCTTTCCATCATTTGCATCGCTTTGGCTGATTCCGCATCTGCCGGAGTTTTCTCGTAGCGCACCGGATGTGGATCTGCGGGTGGACTCCACCGAGTACGTGGTCGATCTTGTGGCAGAACGTATGGATGTAGCCATCCGTCTGACACACGAAGACAAGGCGCCACGGACTGCGATTCGCCTGATTGAAGATGCCGCCACGCCGGTCATCAGCCCGGAGCTTCTGGCGCAGGCCGGGCCGCTGAAGACGCCGCAAGATTTGACGCGCTGCACGCTGTTGTCGATGGAAGACCAGCAGTTTTCCACCGGCACCCTCAACTGGGAGAACTGGTTTGCCATGGCAGGCGTAAAGCCGCCGCGCACCCAGGCGCGGGTGATCTTCAACTACATCGATCAAACCATGCAAGCGGCGGCGCGCGGTCAAGGTGTAGCGCTGGCGCGGCGGCCGTTTCTGGACGAGTTCATCGCACGCGGCGAGCTGGTGGCGCCGTTTCCGCAGCACGTGCAGTCGTCCAAATACGGCTACTACTTGGTGATGAATCCTGACACGCGCGACTTGCCGCATGTCAAAGCGTTCTGCGACTGGCTCAAGAAGAGCTTCAAAGTCGCTTGAGCGCGGCGCTCAGGCCTTCGATATAGGCTTCAAATTGATGGATGTTGTCGTGCCCGGCCCGCGGCACGCGCAGCAACTGCGTGAGCGCACCACTGGCTTGCTTGAGCAGCCGCTCGCTGTGCACAATCGGAATCAATTCGTCTGCCTCGCCATGTACCAGCAGGGCGCGGGTGCGCATGCGGCTTAAGTATTCGCCGGTATCGAGTGGATAGCGCAGCAGCGCCAGCGGCACAAACGGATACTGCTCGCGCGCCATGTCGCGCATGCTGCTGTAGGGCGATACCAGAATCGTCAGCGCCGGCTGCACATCACCGGCCAGCTTGGCAGCCAGCGCCGTGCCCAGCGAGCGGCCCAGCACTGCGATGGGCCGGCCCTGGTACTGCGGCGCAATCAGGTCGTAGGCGGCGCGCACATCGGCGTGCAACTGCGCCTGGCTTTCAATTTTGCCGGTGCTTCTGCCGTAGCCGCGGTAATCGATCATGAATAGATCAAAACCGTTGCGGTGATAAAACTCGGTGCTGGTCAGCCAGGTTTCCAGATTGCCGGCGTTGCCGTGCAAATAAAACACCAGGCCGCGCGCCTTGGGCTGCTTGAAATGCAGCGCAGTCAATGTTGCGCCGGGCACGGGAACTTGCACTTCCACCACATCCGGCTTCTTGAACACGTGGCTGGCGGGCAGTTTGGTGGGCAAAAAGATCAGCTTTTCCTGCCCAAAGTACAAAAACGCCAGCAAGGCCGCATAGGCAAGCGCCACGCCAATCACCAGGCGGCGCACTAGTTGCATGGCAACTTGCCGCGGCAAAGCGCGGTTGAAATACAGGCAAACGTGGGCATGGCAATCGGTTCCATTGTGGGAGATACGGCGTTGCAATCGCTGCGGATGCAGCCGTGCCGGTCGCAAAGATTGATTCATCATAAACTGCGCGCTGAAAGCCCACATGAAAATAGGCCGGATATGAACCAAGCCTTCACCGATCTGGATTTTGAGCGCCTGGGTGATTTGCTCGCAGCGCCCAATCTGCCAGAGAGCACCATGAACCTGGAAATGCTCGATGGCTACTTGGCCGCGCTTGCGTGCATGCAGCCGGTGCCCACGCCCAAGGAGTATCTGCCGCTGGTGTTTGATGTGGCCGGTGCGCCTGACATCGCCTGGGCCGACGATGCGCAGCAAGACGCCGTGCTTTCCCTGATCGCGCGGCGGCTGGCAGGGCTATCGCAGGAGCTGAGCGTGCCGCTGGCCAAGGCCGAGGTGGGCGCGCTGGCGCAGCCGTTTTTGTTTGAAACCGATGAGTTCCCGGAAGAAACCTTCGATACCGAAGGCAACCGCGAGGGTGAGTGGCTGGGCCGCGATTGGGCTGATGGCTTTGCCCAGGCGGTGGAAGCCTGGGCCGATGTCTGGCAGCCGCTGTGGGAAGATGAAGACCACGGCATGCTGCTCGTGCCAATCATGATGCTGGCCACCGGGCGCGATTACGGCGCCACAGACTTTGTGTTCAACCCCGACGAGCTGGTGGGCGACGCGGTGCTGTCAGTGCATGCACTGTGGCATTACTTTCACCAGAGCCATTGACGGCCCCGAGCACTCATTAACTCCGTTCGCGCTGAGCCTGTCGAAACGCATTTGAGAGCGGCCGTGAACGCATTTGATCGCAAATGGGCCTCGGTCCTTCGACAAGCTCAGGACCGGCCAAGCTCAGCCCGAACGGAATGTGTAAGCCGCATTTGTTTAAGTCACTTGGCCTGACTCACCTCACCCGAACCTGCAATCGACCGCGTGATGCTCGGGTTACCCAGGTAGGCCACGTCGCCGCTGCCGGCGATCGTCACGTTCAACGTGTCAGTGGCGTTCACAATCACATCGCCGCTGCCCGCCACGGTCACTTTGACGTCCTTGCCGGCCAGGCGCTTGGCATGCACGTTGCCGGAGCCCGCGACCGAAATCACCTGCCGCGTGGCCGCGCCGCTGACCTTCAAATCCCCGCTGCCGGCCACACTGCCGGCAAAACTGGCGGTTTGTAGCGCTTCCACGTTGATATCGCCGGAGCCGGAGATGCTGGCCTCGAATTTATCGCCCGTCACGCGGTCGACACTGATGTCGCCCGAGCCTTTGATCGCTACGCTGTCCAAATTCTTGAACGTGGCCACAACCTGAAAAGCGTTCTTGGTGCGAAAACTCGCATTTTTCTTCAAATTCACGATCAAAACCCCGTTTTCCACGCTTGTTTCGATCATTTGTGCGAGATTGTCATCAGCCCGGATCACCACCGATTCTGATTGCCCGGCGCGCAATTTCACGTCGATTGGGCCATCCAGCCGCACCGCGCGAAAGCTGCCCAGTTGCCGCTGCTGCTCGATCAGGTTGCCCGAGCCTTGCACGCGCGGCCCGCTGCCGGTCGATATGGTTTCGGAAAAGAAAGTGGTGAAGCTAGACGTTTCAGTCGTCTTGCCTTTGTCTTGCGCCAGCGCGGGCACCGCAAGCGCCGCAATCACGCTACCAAACAGCGTGGCAAAAAATAGTCTTTTGGTTGAGAGCATGGTGTTCTCCAAAGTGCAATGCAGCCAGTGTGCAACGGCGCCGCGCGTATTGCAGCGTATCTGCGACGGACTGCACACGGATAGGAACGGAATGCAATTTGGCCGGCGCGGTTTGCGAATGGTTCACGAGGTTTTATTGGGTGCTCAACAGGAAAGTACGCAGTATCCATGCGCTTTTTGAGGCAAAAATGGCTCAAAAAGCGCATGGATATTGCGTATTGCTAAAGGCTAACGCTTTCACCCCTTTACTTTGCGGCGTGACCGGCTAAGGTCTGTTTAAGTACTGTGTACAACTATTTCACGGAGCTTGCTGATGGATGCGCTGCTTGGTTTGCTCTTTCTTGCATTGGCGCTGGCCGCCATGTTCTGGCTGATCCGCAGTTGGGATGGGATGCGCGAGCAGTTTGGCGCGCAGTTGCAAGACCTTTTTGGTCCGCAGCAAAGCACAGAAGCGGCCGCGGCGGACAAAGCCACCCGCAAAACGCTGCGTGAGCGGCATTTGGCACGCCTCGAAGCGCGCCGCCAGCGCGCTGAAGCGCCTGCCCGCACGCCCGCGACGCGGCATCACACGCCCACGGCGCGGCACCACTAACCGCCTGAAGGATTTATTGCTGCGGTGCTTGCGGCATTTGCGGCTTGGCTGGCGCCGCAGGCAAAGACTTTTGCACTTCTTTTTCCGCGATGGTGAGCAGCTTGTCCATCAGCGGCATCATGCGCGCGGGCAGCTCTTCGCTCAGTTGCTCCAGCTTTTTGTCCAGTTGCGATGGCATTTGCGGGTCTTCACCCTTGAGCGCGGCGCGAAACATGGCAAACAGGCTCGCTACATCGGCATCCGTCACCGCGCCCTTGAGCAGATCGGCCGGAAACGCCTCTTGCACCGCGGCGGCCATTTGCTCCTGCGCGGTGGGCGGCCGCGGTGTGGCGCAGCCCGTGAGCAGGGTTGCAATCAGGGCAGAAGCGGCAAGAGTGATGACGCGCATGGTGTGTACCTTGTTCTTTGCAAAACGTGGCTATTCAACGTGCTGCGGCGAGTGGCGATGACCTCGCGCGGCGCGGTCACCACGGATTTTGCATTGATTTGCGCATGGGTGAAGGCGGATTTTGAAGGCCTCTACGCAATATCCATGCGCTTTTTGAGCCATTTTTGCCTGAAAATACGCATGGATATTGCGTAGAGCCTCTCAAATGCACAAAGAACTCAACAAAGTGTGCATTTGTGCGATGAAATTGCTTCGCTGCGCTCGCAATGACGCTTATTTGATTTACCGTCATTGCGAGCATAGCGAAGCGATCTTTCCTATCGACATCCCTAGCTTCAGACCGCACTGATTGGGTGTAGAACATGCCCATGAACCGCCGCGCGCTTTTGCAAACCGGTGCCAACGTCGCGCTTGCCGGCGCGTTGCCGCTGCACGTGCTTGCCCAAACGCAGGCACCACTGCTGCGCCGCGCCATACCGGCCACAGGCGAACAGCTGCCAGTGATTGGCGTGGGCACCTGGCTGACGTTTGATGTCGCCAACGACCGGCTGCGCGCGCCGCTTAAAACTGTGCTGCAAAACTTCTTTGTGCAGAGCGGCGTGCTGATCGATTCATCGCCCATGTACGGCGCGGCCGAAGAAACGCTGGGCGTGCTGATGCCCGGTTCTGCATCAACTGCGGCTGCAAAGCCGCCGATGTTCTCCGCCACCAAAGTGTGGACGCTGGGGCGCGATGCCGGCATTGCGCAGATGGAAAAATCGCGCAAGCTGTGGGGCGTGCCCAAGTTTGATTTGATGCAAATCCACAATATGCTGGACTGGAAAACGCATCTTGAAACGCTCAAGGCCTGGAAAGCAGAAGGCCGCATCCGCTACATCGGTATCACCACCTCGCACGGGCGTCGGCACGATGATCTTGAAGCCGCGATGAAGCGCGAGCGCTTCGATTTTGTGCAGTTCACCTACAGCTTTGCTGATCGTTCAGTGGAGCAGCGCCTGCTGCCGCTGGCCGCCGAGCGCGGCGCCGCCGTGCTGATCAACCGGCCGTTTGACGGCGGCGATTTGTTTGACCGCGTGGGCAAAAAGCCGCTGCCGGGGCTTGCTGCGGAGATCGGCTGCACCACCTGGGCTGAATTTTTCTTGAAATTTGTGGTGTCACACCCGGCCGTGACCTGCGCGATTCCAGCGACGTCTCAGCCCGCGCACATGCTGCAAAACATGCGCGCCAATTTTGGCGTACTGCCCGATGCCGCGATGCGCGCGCGGATGGTGCGGGCGTTTGAGGCGGTTTAGTGATTTGGCCAGCGCGTAAGTTAGTCTTTGTCATTCCCGCGCAGGCGGGATTCCAGGTATGTTTAACGCCATGCGCAGCACCAGATACCCCTGGATTCCCGCCTACGCGGGAATGACATCAGGTCATGCATCTGATTGGCGAATCATAGGTGCTGAAAGCATAGATTACGCAATATCCATGCGGGTTTTGGGGCAAAAATGGAAACCTCTGCGAAACTTCAAAACCTCCGTCATTCCCGCGAAAGCGGGAATCCATGCCCCTTAAGAATCAATCACTTATAGAACCTGAGATTCCCGCTTTCGCGGGAATGACGAGTTTCGCAGAGGTTTCCAAAAAATGCTTGAAGAGGCGCATGGATATTGCGTGCTGCCCTCACCCTGCCCTCTCCCGCGGGCGGGAGAGGGTTCTACAGGCGATTCGGTGTTGGTAGTTATGCCTTCTGATAAATCTCTGAACCCTTCTTCACAAACTCAATGGCTTTTTCCTGCATGCCCTTTTGCAGCGCAGCCTGCGCGTCCACGCCTTGTTTCTCGGCATAGTCGCGCACGTCTTGCGTGATCTTCATGCTGCAAAAATGTGGGCCGCACATGCTGCAGAAGTGGGCGTGCTTCATGCTCTCTTTGGGCAGCGTTTCGTCGTGAAAGTCTTTGGCGGTGTCCGGATCCAGGCCCAGGTTGAACTGGTCGTCCCAGCGAAATTCAAAGCGCGCTTTTGACAGTGCGTTGTCGCGAATTTGCGCACCGGGGTGGCCTTTGGCGAGATCGGCCGCATGGGCGGCGATCTTGTAGGTGATGATGCCGTCCTTCACGTCTTTCTTGTTCGGCAGGCCCAGGTGTTCCTTGGGTGTGACGTAGCACAGCATGGCGCAGCCGTACCAGCCAATCTGCGCCGCGCCGATGCCGCTGGTGATGTGGTCGTAGCCGGGGGCGATGTCGGTGGTGAGCGGGCCGAGCGTGTAGAAGGGTGCCTCATGGCACTCCTTGAGCTGAATGTCCATGTTCTCTTTGATCAGCTGCATCGGCACGTGGCCAGGGCCTTCAATCATCACTTGCACATCATGCTTCCAGGCGATCTGGGTCAGTTCGCCCAGCGTGTCCAGCTCTGCGAACTGGGCGGCGTCATTGGCATCGGCGATGCTGCCGGGGCGCAGGCCGTCGCCGATGGAGAAGCTGACGTCGTAGGCGGCCATGATGTCGCAGATGTCGTCCCAGTGGGTGTAGAGGAAGTTTTCTTTGTGATGGG
>JBJOQV010000233.1:0-3467 GCA_046049785.1 Pseudomonadota bacterium | reverse complement strand
TCCGCTTGGGTCTTTGCAGGAATAGATTTGCGCCTGCGCCGCTGGTGCGAACAGGCAGGCCAGCGCCAGCGGCGCTGCAATCAATCGAACAGTGAGAGAAAACTTAAATGCCATAGGTTTGACGGTAGGCCGCAATCCGCGGCAAATGCTCCAACAGGGCGGCAGAGTTGGAGTGTTGCAGATAGCCCATGAGGTCGTCCAGCGTTGCCACCGCAATCACCGGGATGCCGACCTCCTGCTCAAATTTTTGCACGGAGGACAACGCTTCCACCGCGCCGTCTGCGCCGGGCCGCTCCATCCGGTCCAGCGCAATCAGTACCGCGACTGGCGTGGCGCCTGCAGCGCGGATCATTTGCACCGCTTCGCGTTTGGCGGCACCGTCGGTAATCACGTCGTCCACAATCACTACGCGGCCTTTGAGCGGCGCGCCGACAAACAGGCCGCCCTCGCCGTGGTCTTTGGCTTCTTTGCGGTTGAAGCAAAACGGCAGATCAATCCCGCGCGCGGCCAGCGCCATGGCGCAGCCAGAGGCCAGTGTGATGCCCTTGTAAGCCGGGCCAAACAGCATGTCGAATTCCAGGCCGCGCATGTCACGGGCCACCACCAGCGCCTGGGCGTAAAAGTCCGAAAGGCGGTCGAGTTTGCCGCCGGTATCAAACAGCCCTGAGTTGAAAAAATAAGGCGACTTTCTGCCGCTTTTTGTAATGAATTCGCCAAACCGCAGCACGCCGGCTTCCACGGCGAACTGGACGAATGCCTGACGAAAATTGACATGGACTGTCACAAAAACTCCCTAATTGACGCGCAAATACTGCCGCCCCTTGCGGCTTGACGCTTGATTGGTAATTCTGCAACTCGCGTGCCAGCATGTTAGATGCCGCTTTCAAATGTTTTGCGACAATGCACGCTGGCTTATTTCAC
Source organism: Pseudomonadota bacterium (assembly GCA_046049785.1). Taxonomy (GTDB): domain Bacteria; phylum Pseudomonadota; class Gammaproteobacteria; order Burkholderiales; family Burkholderiaceae_C; genus JBJOQV01. The sequence goes on along the minus strand of JBJOQV010000233.1, from coordinate 2,546 downwards.
ACGCACATCCATCATGCGCATTGTCACACTCAACCTCAACGGCATCCGCTCGGCGGCAAACAAGGGATTTGTAGAGTGGCTCGCGCAAAGCGGCGCGGATTTTGTCTGCGTGCAGGAAGTCAAGGCGCAGGCCGGCGTGATGACGGAGCTACTCGCCAAGCCCGCAGGCTACACCGGCCATTTTCACTTTGCGCAAAAGCCGGGCTATTCAGGCTGCGGCGTTTTTTCCAGGCATGCGCCGCACACGACACAGCAAGGCTACGGCAGCGCCGAGTTTGACCCAGAAGGCCGCTACGTGCGTTGTGACATCGGTAATCTGACGGTGATCAGCGTGTATTTTCCCAGCGGCACCTCGGGTGAAGAACGGCAGCAGGCCAAATTCCGCTTTCTGGCCGAGTTTGCGCCGCATATGGACGCGCTGCGCGAAAGCGGGCGCGACGTGATCGTTTGCGGCGATGTGAACATCGCGCACAAAGAAGTCGATCTGCGCAACTGGAAGAGCAATCAGAAAAACAGCGGCTTTTTGCCTGAGGAGCGCGCCTGGGTGACGGATTTGCTGGATAACCGCGGCTGGATCGACGTGCACCGCACGCTGCTGGGGCCGGAGCAGGTCAGCTACACCTGGTGGAGCCAGCGTGGCGCCGCGTATGAAAAAGACGTTGGGTGGCGGCTGGACTACCACTTTGCCACCCCCGGCATTGCCGCCAAGGCGCACACGGCGCATGTGTACAAGACGCAGAAATTTAGTGACCATGCGCCGCTGGTGATTGATTATGACTATGCGCTGCCGTGATGCAAGGTTTTTGAATCCCTCCCTGCTACGCGGGGAGGGCTAGGGAGGGGTGCGGTCTTCGCAAGCCAACAACGTGCCCTTGCCGCACCCCCTCCTAGCCTCCCCCGCAAGCAGGGGAGGGGCTACGCAATATCCATGCGCCTTTTCAGCCATTTTTGCCTGAAAAGGCACATGGATATTGCGTAGCCGCCCTCTAAACCACAATCGGCGGCGCATCCATTGCAGCAATTTGCTCCTGCAGCGCGCGGGTCTGATCGCTCCAATACGCGGCGGTGTTGAACCATGGAAAGTTCGGTTCAAAAATCGGGTCGCTCCAGCGCCGCGCCAGCCAGGCGCTGTAGCTGATCATGCGCAAGGTGCGCAGCGCTTCAAGCAGATGCAACTGGCGCGGATCAAAGGGCATGAAGTCTTCGTAGCCTGCCAGCACATCGGCCAGTTGCCGCTGCACTTCTGCGCGGCTGCCGGATAACAGCATCCATAAATCCTGCAGCGCCGGGCCGTTTCTGCAGTCGTCCAGATCGACAAAATGCGGGCCACTGTCGGTCCAGAGAATATTGCCCGGATGACAGTCGCCATGCAGCCGGACATTTGCCAGCGGCGCGGCGCGGTCAAAGCAGGCCTGCACGTGGGTAAGCGCTTCGTCGGCCGCGGTAAGCCAACTGACCGCCTCGCGCGGCGCGCGATCCACGCCAAACCAATGCGCGCGCAGGTATTCAAGCGGTTTGGTGCCCAGCGTGGCCACGTTGACTGTTTCGCGCTGCGTAAACGGCTTGGCCGCGCCCACCGCGTGAATGCGGCCCAAAAAGCGGCCGATCCAGGTCAGGGTGCTGGCGTCTTCCAGCTCCGGCGCGCGGCCGCCCATGCGCGCAAACACCGCAAAGCGAAAGCCGGCGTGATGCGCAAGCGTGCCGTGGCTGGCCAGCTGCAGTGGTGCCGCCACCGGTATTTCGGCTGCGGCAAGCTCCGCCGCAAACGCGTGTTCTTCAAGAATTTGCGCATCGGTCCAGCGCGCACCGTCGTGATTGGGCCGGTAGAACTTGGCCACAATCGAGCTGCCGTCTTCCAGATACGCCAGATACACGCGGTTTTCATAGCTGTTGAGCGCAAGCAGGCGGCCGTCAGGCCGCTGCCCGGCAGCGTCCAGCGCGTCCAACACGACGTCTGGCGTGAGCGCGGTGTAGGGATGGCCGTTATTTGCGGGATGAGGCGTTGATGACATCGCCGCATCGTAGCTCGCCTGCCAGCGGCCACCGCCGATAAAATCTGCAAAACATCTGCGCAAGGCGCGATCAAACAAGAATCTGCGGGGAGCGATATGCCGGTGACCAAACTGACCAGCACTGTCAAGCGTTTGTACCAACAGTCGGGTGAACTCAAGCCCGGCCGCGGCAAAGTGAGCGGCGTCATCGCCTGGTCGCTGGCGATTCTGTGTTTTCTCGCGGTGCTGGCGTTTCACTTTCCGCAGTACCTCACCACGCCGGAGCTGCGCAAAAATTACTCAGTTGACGCGCTGCGCTGGGTGATGCTGGCCGCGATGCTGATTGCAGGCGGTATTTCTGCTGCCAATGTAATCTTGGGCCGCAATCGCTGGCTCAATGCGGCCGCGCTTTTGCTGGTGTTAATCACCGCCGCGCTGGGCGGGCATCGCGTGCCGGTAGGCGATTTTCCGGATGGCACGCCCTACATCGGGCTGGACTGGTTCATCCTTGACCTGCTGGGTTCCACACTGATTTTCATTCTGATTGAAAAACTG
>JBJOQV010000232.1:0-3009 GCA_046049785.1 Pseudomonadota bacterium | reverse complement strand
GGCATTGTCACCGGCATAGCCAAGCATTAGGCCGGTCGGCTTGGGGTCGATCGCCAAGCAGACCTCACCTTCATCGGCGGGCTTGCCGTCTGCATCCAGCAGCACTACGGTGTAACCCGGCAACGGCCGGCCCATCGAGCCAAATTTCAGCGGCTGCCCCGGTGGGTTGCCCACCAGCGCGGTGGTTTCTGTTTGCCCAAAGCCATCGCGAATGGTGATGTTCCATGCGGCGCGCACTTGCTCGATGACTTCCGGGTTGAGCGGCTCGCCGGCCGACATCAACTCGCGCAGCCGCACCGGGTATTTGGCCAGATCTTCCTGGATCAGCATGCGCCACACCGTGGGCGGCGCGCACAGCGTATTGACGCCTTTTCTTACCAGTACATCCAGCACCTGCTTGGCATCAAAGCGCGCGTAGTTGAAGATAAACACGCAGGCACCGGCGATCCATGGCGCAAAAAAGCAGCTCCACGCATGCTTGCCCCAGCCAGGGGACGAAATGTTCCAGTGCACATCGCCCGGCTGCAGCCCAATCCAGTACAGCGTAGACAAATGGCCCACCGGGTAGCTGCTATGGCTGTGCTGCACCAGCTTGGGCTTGCTAGTGGTGCCGCTGGTGAAATACAGCAGCAGCAATTCATCGGGCAGCGTAGGTTGCGTCGCTACGTAGTCGGTGCCGGCATGCACTGAGTCGGCGTAGCTGATCCACTGCACGCTTGAATCGCCCGGGCCTGAAACCGAGATGCGCAGCAATGGCGCGGGTGCGTAACTATCCAGCCCGTCAAACTTGGCGGTATTGGCCGCGCCGGCAACCACCACCTTGATGCGCCCGCGTTCAAGCCGGTCGATCAAATCGTCGCGCGACAACAGGCTGGTGGCCGGCACAATCACCGCGCCCATCTTGATACAGGCCAGCATTAGCTCCCACAGCGGCACTTCGTTGCCCAGCATCAGCAGCACGCGGTCGCCACGGGTAACGCCCAGCTGCGTGAGCCAGTTGGCGACTTGGTTGGAGCGCTGGCGCATGACCTCAAAGCTGCGGATTTGCTCACTGCCGTCGTGCCCCGTGATCCACAGCGCCGGGCTTTCGTTGCTGCGCGCCAGCGTGTCAAAGTGATCCAGTGCCCAGTTGAAGTGGCCAATCTGTGGCCAGCGAAACTCTGCAAACGCGCTGGCATAGTCGGTGCGGTGCGACAAAAGCAGATCGCGCGCGGCGCGAAAATTCTGCAGGCTTTGCCGATTGTCCAGCATGAGGCAGTCTCCTATCGTGTTTTGTGCAGAATAGCGCCTGCGCCGCGCGGCAGGTTGCACGGCGCGCTATACAAGCGTGCCGCCGCAAAATATCATCCCTCACATGCGTGCAGAACAAAACATCCGCTTGACCCGCGTGGGGCCGGGAACGCCCTGCGGCAACTTGCTGCGGCAGTACTGGCAGCCCATTGCGCTCACCGATGAATTTGATCCTGCATTGGTGCCGCAAATGGGTGCGCGTCCGGTCAAGGCGGTGCGCGCGCTGGGGCAGGACATGGTGCTATTCAAAACGCCCGCCGGCATCTGGGCGCTGCTTGACCGTGGCTGCCCGCATCGCGGCGCAGATCTGAGTTACGGACGGCTTGAGCAAGATGGCTTGCGCTGCCCGTTTCATGGCTGGAAGTTTGCGCCCTCCGGCCAATGTCTTGAAACGCCTGCCGAGCCCGAGGGCAGCCGCCTGTGCCAAAGCGTGCGCCAGCGCAGCTACCCGGTGATCGAAAAAAGTGGATTGATCTTTGCGTGGCTTGGGCCGCAGGAGCAGACTCCGCCTGCGTTTGCGGCGCTGGACTGTTTTGCGGCGCCATCCACGCATGTGTTTGCGTTCAAGGGGCTGCTGCAATGCAACTGGTTGCAGGCGCTGGAAGTGGGCATTGATCCTGCACATGCGTCGTACCTGCACAGGTTTTTTGAGGATGAAGCGCTGTCTGCCAGTTATGGCAAGCAGTTTCGCGGCGCGAGTGCAGATAGCGCCGGCCTGCCGGGGCAATGGCCAATGACGCGCGTGCTGCGCGAGTTTGACCGGCCGGAGATTCTCGTCAACCTGACCGATTTTGGCTTACAGCTAACGGCGCTGCGGCAACTGGATGCAGCGCATATGCATGTGCGCGTGACCAACCAAGTGTTTCCGCAGGCGTTTGTGATTCCGCTGTCGGAAGACATCACGATCACGCAGTGGCATGTGCCGGTGGACGATACCTCTTGCTACTGGGTGGCGATCTTCACCGGTTTCGGCGCGCCCTTGAACAAAACGCAAATGCGCGAGCAGCGGCTTGCCCTCTACACCCTGCCAGATTATGTGCCACGCGTGGGCAAGCACAACCATTACGGGTTTGATGCCAACGAGCAGCGCACGCAGACCTTTACCGGCATGGGTCAGGACATCAACGTACACGACCAATGGGCGGTGGAAGGGCAAGGCGCCATCCAAGACCGCACCAAGGAACATCTGGGCACCACAGACAAAGGCATCATTGCTTACCGGCGGCTGCTTTCCGCGGCCATCGACCAAGTGCAAGCGGGGCAAACGCCGTTGATGGTGCTGGCGCCCGAGCAAGCCGCACGCATTGCCGGCCCCGTCACGGTGGACGGCATCGCACCCGCGCACGCATGGCAAGACTACGCCGTGCAGGCGGACACGCGCCGGCGAGCGTCCTCGCCCTGGGCGCGCAGCCTCATTACAGCTTCTGACGCGCAGCCCGATGTCGTTCGTTGAGCGGCACGCGCTGTGGAACGATGCGCAGCACGCGGCCTTTGCGCGCGCCAAAGAAACGCTGCGCGATCAGAGCATCGAACTTGTAAGGTTTTCCTGGGCCGACCTGCATGGCGTGCTGCGCGGCAAAACCCTGGTGGCCGCGGCTGCTGCCGATGCGATGCAAAACGGCGTGGCGATGGTCAGTACGCTGCTGCTCAAAGACACCGCGCATAAAACTGCGTTCAAGGTGTTTGATGCCGGCGACGATGCCATTGCAAAAGCCTTTG
>JBJOQV010000231.1:0-6500 GCA_046049785.1 Pseudomonadota bacterium | reverse complement strand
CTGCGCCGTAAATCACGCCGGGGACGCCGGCCTCGGTGTATAGCCGCACATCGGTATACAGCGGGGTGCCTACAGCGGCAATCGCTTCGCCAAACACGGCTTGCCCGTGCTTTTGAATTGCATCGACCAGCGGTGCATTGCCGGCCAGCGGCACCATGGCACGCGCAAGCAGCAGGCGCTTGATGTTTACGCGGATGGCCTTGCCGCCGCGCGGCGGCGCAAAACTTTCTGCCCCCTGCGCAATCGTGGCGCGCAGCGATGCTTCTACCTGCGCCGGGTCTTCTTCCGGGATCATGCGGCGGTCCAGCTTGAAGCTTACTTTGCCGGGAATCACATTGGTATTGGTGCCGCCCGCGATTACGCCCACATTCAGGTAGGGGTGCGTAATGCCTTCCACCTTTGAATGAATGTTTTTGTACTGTGCGTTGAGGGCATACAGCGCATTCAGAATATGCACCGCGCCTTGCAATGCATCTGTACCGCTGTCCGGGATGGCGGCATGGCTCATCTGCCCGTGCACCGTCACTTCCATCTGCAGGCAGCCGTTGTGCGCGGTGATCACTTGGTAGCTAAAGCCCGCGGCGATCAGCAGATCAGGCTTGGTCAGCCCTTGCTTAAGCAGCCAGCCGGGGCCAAGTTCGCCGCCAAACTCTTCGTCGTAAGTGAAGTGCAGCTCAACGCTGCCTTTGGCGGGCGGTGCCGCGGCCTCCAGCGCGCGCAGTGCGAACGTGTAGGTGGCAAAGTCGCTTTTGCTCACCGCGGCGGCGCGGCCATAGAGCTTGCCGTCTTCGACCTGGCCGCCGTAGGGATCTTTGGTCCAGCCTTCTCCCGGCGGTACCACATCGCCATGCGCGTTGAGCGCAATGACCGGCCCTGGGCCGTACTTGCGCCGCACGATCAAATTCGTGATGGACTGCATGCCGGCGGCTTTCACCGCTGCATCGGGCGGCGAATGACGCCCTGCTTCTAGCCCGAAAGCAGCCAGCAGCGCGGCAGCTTTTTCCGCATGCGGTGCGTTGTTGCCTGGCGGCGTGTCGGTGGGGACGCGGATCAGTTCCTGCAAAAAACGCACTTCTTCATCAAAGTGCGTATCAATCCATGCGTCCAGGCGCTGATAGTGGTCCATTTAGCCGAGTTCTTGTGTGAGTTGGTGCAGCAGATGATCGAAGGCCGCGACCGCCAGTTCGATATCGTCATTGGTGCTGGACTCCAGCGGATTGTGGCTGATGCCGCTGTTCAGGCCGCGCACAAACAGCATCGCCTGCGGCATGATTTCGTGCAGCTTCATTGCATCATGCCCCGCGCCGCTGGGCATGCGGTGCACCGGCACGCCGAGCGCTGCAACGGCTTTTTCCCAGCGCTGTTGCCATGCTGGGTGGCTGGGGGCTGCGCTCACGCGCATGGTTTCCTCTACCTCATAACGCACGCCCCGGCGCGTACCGATGGCTGCGAGCTGCGCCAACACATCCGCCACCAAGGCATCGCGCTGTGCGTCGTTGGGTGCTCGCATGTCCATGGAAAATGTGCACTGTCCCGGTACTACATTGATCGAGCCCGCAGGTACATTGAGCATGCCGATAGTAGCCACCGAATCACCGTCCGCCGCCGCGCGCTTTTCCATATAGAGCGCAAGTTCCGCTACGGCGACGGCTGCATCGGCCCGCCGGTTCATCGGCGTAGTGCCTGCGTGGCTGGCCATGCCGATGACTTTGCCTACAAAACGCACGCTGCCGTTGATGGAGGTGACCACGCCAAGCGGTATATCCAGCTCACCCAGCACCGGCCCTTGTTCGATATGCACTTCGGCAAATCCCAAATAGCGGGATGCATCACGTTTGAGTGCGGCGATAGATTGCATCGTGCCCGGCAAGCCCGCCGCGCGCATGGCGTCGCGCATGCAAATGCCGTCCGCATCGGTTTGTTCAAACCAAGCCGGGTTGAAATGGCCGGTGAGTGCGCCGGAGGCAAGAAACGTAGCCTTGTAGCGCTGGCCTTCTTCTTCGGCAAAACCAATCACTTCAATGTCAAAAGGCAGGCGCTGCTTTGCTTGGGCAAGCTTGCGCACGCATTCCATCGGCACCAGAATGCCCAGTCGCCCGTCGTATTTGCCGCCATTGCGCACGGTGTCAAAGTGGCTGCCGGTCATCAAGGTTTTGGCACCTTGCGTGCTGCCGCGGTAACGCGCCACCACATTGCCAACGGCGTCGATATGCACATCGTCAAAGCCGGATTCGCGCATCCATAGGTGTAATTGGCGCGCGCAAGCCTGATGCGCCTCAGTCAAGTAGATGACTGTCAGTTGCCCCACCTCTTTAAACCCGGGATCGGAATGCGCGGCGAGCTGTTCGGCCCAATCCCACACCCGGTTGCCACGCTCGGGCACGACAGCGAACTTATCGTTCAAACGAATCTCTGCGATGCGGTGGATATTGCGCAGGCATTCTTCCCGCTCAAAATCGGGATGATTCTGCAGCCGGCGCTCGAAGGTTGAAATGATTTCGCGCTTGGATAGTCCATCGCCGCGCGGCCCGCGCACTGCAAGAATAAAGGGAAAGCCAAACTTGGCGTTATAAGCCGCATTGAGCGTTTGCAGCTTGGCAAATTCTTCTTCAGTGCACTGCGTCAACCCGGCCTTGCTTTGCTCACCGGTAGATTCTTCAGTGAGCGATTTGGCCACCATCGCTTTGCCAGCCAGCTCGGGATGCGCGCGAATCAGCGCCAACTTTGGCTCTAGGCTCGCGTGCGCGAGTGCTTGCACCATAGCGTGCTTGAGATGCGCCAGCGAGCGAAAGGGCCGCTTTTCTAGAGCATACTCAACAATCCACGGCGAATGTTCATACAAGCCATCCAGCAAAGGCAAAGCCTCTGGCGTGCTTGCCGTGTTCAATTGTTCAAGCGTCAAACCCATCACGCCGCCTTGAAAGGATGCACCGACTTCCAGTGGCGCGCGATATCGATGCGGCGGCACACCCACACACGGTCGTGCTTTTCGATATGGTCTAGAAATTTCTGCAGCGCACGGATGCGGCCCGGCCGGCCGAGCAGGCGGCAGTGCATGCCTATGCTCATCATCTTGGGGGATTCTTCGCCTTCGGCATACAGCGCATCGAAGGTGTCGCGCAGATAGATGAAAAAATCCTCCGCCTGGGCAAAACCTTGCGGCAAAGAAAAGCGCATGTCGTTCGCATCCAGCGTGTAGGGCACGATCAAATGGGGCACAACATTGCCGTCAGTTTTTTGTACTTTCATCCAAAACGGCAAATCATCGCCGTAGTAATCGCTGTCGTACTCGAACCCGCCGTAGTCCGCCACCAAACGCCGCGTATTCGGGCTGTCGCGCCCGGTATACCAGCCAAGCGACCGCTCGCCAGTCATTTGCGCAATGATATCCATGCCAATGCGCATGTGCTCACGCTCGGTGGCCTCATCGATGCTTTGGTAATGAATCCAGCGCCAGCCATGACAGGCGATCTCGTGACCAAGCTGCTTGAACGCTGCGGTGACTTCAGGGCAGCGCTGCAGCGCCATCGAGACGCCGAACACAGTCATTGGCAAGCCGCGCCTTTCAAACTCCCGCAGGATGCGCCACACCCCCGCGCGCGCGCCGTATTCGTAAATGCCTTCCATGCTCAGATGGCGGGCGGGGTAGCTGGCTGGGTTGAACAGCTCGGACAAAAATTGCTCCGATCCCGCATCCCCATGCAGCACGGAGTTCTCACCGCCTTCTTCATAGTTCAATACGAACTGCACGGCGATCTTGGCTTTACCGGGCCACTGTGCGTGCGGGGTTTGCCAGCCGTAGCCTTGCAGGTCACGCGGGTAGGATTGAGTGGTGTCGTAGATCATTGTTGTTTTCAGCCAGTGTTTGACTCAGAGTGTATACACTTTGCAAGACAAATCGGTTTGATCCAAAGGAGCCTGAATGGGACTTTCTACCCACGTGCTGGACACCGCGCACGGCTGCCCTGCGGCGGGCATGCAAGTGGTTTTGTACGCCTTGCAAGGCAGCGCGGCCACGATCATCAAAAAAATCACGCTCAACCACGACGGGCGCAGCCCGGACGGGCCGCTGCTGGACAACGCCAGCCTTAAACCAGGCACTTACCGGCTGGTATTTGACGTCGCTGGTTACTTTCGCGCAAAAGGCGTGGCTTTGCCGCAGCCGCCTTTTTTGGACCAGGTGAGCCTGGACTTCGGCATCGCGCAGGTTGACCAGCATTATCACGTACCGTTGCTGGTCAGCCCGTGGAGTTACAGCACGTATCGCGGGTCTTGACCTGCCGCTCATGAGCGATTTGTGCAAGCTCCTTGCGCTCCTTGAGCACGGCGTGGCCGTGGTCGTGCGCGTGGTGCAGGCGCAAGGTTCTGTGCCCCGCGGGGCGGGCACGTGGATGGGGGTGTTTGCCCAAGAGCTGATCGGCACCATCGGCGGCGGTCATCTGGAGTTTGAAGCGATTGCGCAGGCGCGCCAGATGCTCGCCGATGCTGCGGTGCCAGCGCGGCAAACGCGGCGCTTTGCCCTGGGCCCCAGTTTGGGGCAATGCTGCGGCGGCGTGGTGCATTTGCAGTTTGACAGAGTGAGCGAGCGCGATATCGCAGCGCTGCGCGATAGCCTTGTGCCGGCGCACGCCATGCCTGTCACGTTGTTCGGCGGTGGGCATGTAGGCAGGGCGATTGTGCAGGCGCTGGGTGCGTTGCCGGTGCAGGTGCGCTGGATTGATAGCCGGGATGAGATATTTCCGCCATCGATGCCAGACAACACGCAGGCCGAGCATTCCGGCCCGGTGCACGGCGCTGTGCGCGATCTTGCTGCCGGCAGCCACGTGCTGATCATGAGTTTTTCGCACGCGGAAGATTTGGATATTGTGGCCGCGTGCCTGCAGCGCAAGCGGGAGCAGGGCGATTTGCCCTTCATCGGCCTCATCGGCAGCCAGACCAAATGGGCCACCTTCAAACGCCGGCTTCGCGAGCGGAGCTTCTCTGATGCCGAGCTGGCCACCGTTACCTGCCCGATTGGCCTGCCCGGCATAGCGGGCAAAGAGCCGGAAGTGATTGCGGTGGCCGTTGCGGCGCAGCTACTGGCGCTGCGGCAAATCGCGGCAAATTGATACACTTTGCCCATCAAGTCGCAGCGGAGCCGGCCTGGATTACCCAGCGCTGAGTTCGCGACCAAGTTGGGCGCGCTTGGCGCCTCGCTCACAGAGCCCGCGGTGGTGAGCAACTGAAAGGCTGTTCATGGAAGCATATTTTCTTGAATGGGCCAATCTGTTGCTGCGCTGGCTGCATGTCATCACTGCCATCGCCTGGATTGGCTCTTCGTTCTACTTTGTGTTTTTGGACAGCAGCCTCACGCCGCCTGTGGATGAAGATCTCAAGCGCCAGGGCGTCAGCGGCGAGCTGTGGGCCGTGCACGGCGGTGGGTTTTATCACCCGGTCAAATTCGCGGTTTCGCCACCTAGCTTGCCCAAGCATCTGCACTGGTTTTACTGGGAGAGCTATTCCACCTGGTTGTCTGGCTTTGCGCTGTTTACCGTATCGTATTTGTGGAGCGCTGGCACTTACCTCATCGACAAATCCGTGTTCGCCTGGACGCCACCGGTGGCCGTGGCCGCGGCGCTCGCATTTTTGGTGGTGTTCTGGCTACTGTACGACCTGATCTGCCGCCTGTTTGGGCAGCGCGAGAAGGGCGACGCTATCGTCGGCGCACTGGTGTTCTTGCTCGTGTGCGTAGCCTCTTGGCTGGCCTGCCATTTGTTTGCCGGCCGTGCGGCGTTCTTGCTGGTGGGCGCGATGATTGCCACCGCCATGAGTGCCAACGTGTTCTTTTGGATCATCCCCGGTCAGAAGAAAGTGATTGCGCAAATCAAGGCCGGTGAGCCGGTCGATCCGATTCACGGCCAGCGCGGCAAGCAGCGCAGCGTGCATAACACCTACTTCACCTTGCCGGTGGTGTTTGCGATGCTATCCAACCACTACAGCTTGTTGTACAGCCACGCCCACAACTGGATCATCCTGATTCTCTTGATGTTTGCCGGTGCGGCGATCCGCCAGTTTTTTGTGATGCGCCACGGCTATAAGCTTGGCCGCAATCCGCATCCATGGCCTTATTCGGCGGCCGGTGTGGTGGTGATTGCGGGCGTGATTGCATGGCTTGCACCGGCGCCCAAGCCTGCGAGCGCTAACGCCGCGCCTATGCAGCCCGTGCGGTATGCGCAAGTGCAAAAGGTGTTGGAGCAGCGCTGCTACCTGTGCCACGCCGAGCAGGTGCAAATGAAAAATGTGCGTGTTGATTCACCCGTCGCAGTGGCGCAGCATGCGCAGGCAATCTATCAGCAGGTAGTAATCAGCAAACTTATGCCCATGAGCAACAGCACGCAAATCACCGATGAAGAGCGCGAGCTGATTCGCCGCTGGTTTGAAGGCGGGGCCGAAACACAATAAAGGGTCTCAAATCACGACGTAGATCGCAGTATCCATGCGCTTTTTGAGGCAAAAATGGC
>JBJOQV010000230.1:0-7777 GCA_046049785.1 Pseudomonadota bacterium | reverse complement strand
CCGGGCACTGGCGTAATGGCACCAGCAACGCGCGACAGTGATTGATGTAGGCATTAACCGCAATGCCGAGGGCAAACTGTGTGGCGATGTGGATTTTGAGGCCGTGTCGCGCGTTGCTGGTGCCATTACGCCAGTGCCCGGTGGCGTTGGCCCCATGACGATTGCCATGCTGATGCAAAACACCGTGATTGCCGCTGAACACGATCTTGCGCAGTAAAAGCCCCCACGCCAAACCTTGAACGCAACAGAACCTATGACCAAGAACCCCCTGATTCCCGCCGCTGGCCTGCCAGACTTCTCTGCCGTAACGCCGGAGCACATCACCCCCGCGCTGGATACGCTGCTCGCGCAGGCGCAAGCCGCGGTTGATGCGGTGGCCGCGAGCAGCGAGCCTGCTGCGTGGGCGAATGTTGCCGAGCCGCTGACCTCGCCGCTGGACGCATTAACGCGTGCGTGGGGCCTGGTCGGGCATCTGCAGGCGGTAGTGGATACGCCGCAACTGCGCGCGGCTTACAACGCTAATTTGCCCCGCGTGACCGAGTTCTGGACCCGACTATCGCAAGACCTTCGCCTGTTTGCGCGCTATCAGCAGTTGGCCCAAAGCGCACAGTTCGCGCAGCTCACGCCAGTGCGGCAGCGGATTGTGAACAATGCGCTGCGCGACTTTCGCCTCGGTGGCGCTGAACTGACGGGTGCAGCCCGCGAGCGCTTTGCGCAAATCTCCGCGCGGCTGGCAGAAGTGTCACAAAAATTCTCTGAAAACGTGCTGGATGTCACCAACGCGTGGTCCAAGATCGTCACCGATCGCGCGCATTTGGGCGGCGTGCCCGAGGATGCATTGGCCGCTGCCGCCGGCGCCGCCAAGCAGGATGGTGTAGAGGGCTACAAGTTCACCCTGCATGCTCCCTCTTACCTGCCGATTCTGCAGTATTGCGAAAACCGCGCGCTGCGCGAAGAAATGTATCGCGCCTACGTTACGCGCGCCTCTGAGTTGGGCGAGGCCGCGTATGACAATTCTTCTCTGATGCGGGAAATTCTCAACCTGCGCAAAGAGCAAGCGCAGTTGCTGGGCTACGCCAACCACGCCGAAGTCTCTTTAGTGCCAAAAATGGCGGGCAAGCCTGCCGAGGTTATGGCGTTCTTGCACACCATGGCCAAGCAGGCAAAACCTTACGCGCAGCGCGATATGGAGCAGTTGCGAGACTTTGCCAAGGGTGCGCTGGGCATGCAGGATCTTCAGGCATGGGATATTGCATTTGCCTCTGAAAAACTGCGGCAGGCGCACTATAGCTACAGCGAAAACGATGTGAAGCAGTACTTTACCGAGCCAAAAGTCATGGCTGGACTGTTCGCCGTGATTGAGCGGCTGTTTGACGTGCGGTTTGAGCAGCAGAGCGCGCCGGTGTGGCATGAATCCGTGCGGTTCTACACCCTTACCCGCGGCGGTACGCCTATCGCGCATCTCTATGTGGACAACTATGCGCGCGTGGGCAAGCGCAGCGGCGCGTGGATGGAGGTTTGCCGGACACGCCGCAAGTTTGCGGACTCCACGCAGACTCCAGTAGCCTACGTAACGTGCAACTTTGCTTCACCGATAGACGAAAAACCTGCCTTGCTGACGCATAGCGACGTGATCACTTTGTTTCATGAATTCGGGCATGCGCTGCATCATGTGCTTACCCAGGTTGACGAACCGGCGGCAGACATGCGCGCAGTCGAATGGGACGCGATTGAACTGCCCAGCCAGTTCATGGAGAACTTCTGCTGGGAATGGGATGTCGTAGTCAGCATGTCGTCGCACATCAGCACCGGCATGGCGCTACCGCGCGAATTGTTCGAAAAAATGCGTGCGGCACGTAACTTTCAGTCTGGTATGTTCACCATGCGGCAGATGGAGTTTGCAATGTTCGACATGCGCGCGCACATGGAGTTTGATCCCTCCGGCCAGATCAGTCTGCAACAGTTGCTGGATGAGGTACGCGCCGAGGTTGCAGTCGTGATTCCGCCTGCTTACAACCGTTTTCAGCACGCGTTTTCGCACATCTTTGCAGGGGGCTATGCGGCCGGCTACTACAGCTATAAATGGGCTGAGGTTATGAGCGCAGACGCATACGATCTGTTCGAGCAGACCGGCGTGCTCAATCCCGAAACAGGCAAGCGATTCTTGCGCGAGGTGCTTGAGGTGGGCGCAAGCCGCGCAGCGCAGGAATCGTTCAAGGCGTTTCGCGGGCGCGCACCAGATATGTCAGCGCTTTTGCGGCATACCGGAATTGTGCCGCAGGCAGCATGAAAGGAAGGCAAGTGATGCACACCAAACAGTTTGGCTTGGCCCTTGCGCTACTGCTGGCCTGCACGACCGCAACCGCTCAATACAAAGTAGTTGGCCCGGACGGCAAAGTGACCTATACCGATCAACCGCCTACAGATGGCAAATCCAAAGTGCAGCCATTCAGGGCAGGCGGCAGCGCGGGTGATCCCGATGTCGTATTGCCCTTTGCGACTGCTCAGGCAGCGCGTAACTTTCCAGTCACACTCTATACGCAGGAAGGTTGCGGTCCGTGCGACACAGGCCGCACCTTGCTGCGTGCGCGCGGCATTCCATTTGAGGAAAAAACGATTTCCTCCCAGGCAGACCTGGACGCGTTCAAGGCAATCAACCGCGACGGCCAGCTTCCGCTGCTCACGGTGGGCCGCGAGCAGGTGGCTGGCTATGAAGCCGGCAGATGGAACAACGCACTGTCTACCGCCGGCTATCCGGCCAACACAACCTTGCCAAACGGATACGTAGCGAAAAAGAGCGCGCTCGCGCCTGCCCCAGCCAGCGCAGCTGCGCCAGCGCCCTCGCCTGCCGCTACCGCGACAAACCCTCGCCCCGAAGCAAGCCCGGGATTTAAGTTCCAGAAGTAAGCGGATCAAGCTGCAGCGCTTGATCGACCAGATCGGGGCGCTCTTCATGCGCCAAGTGGCCTAACCCTTCCAGTGCAATGATTTGCGCGCCGGGTAGCAGTTTGCGCACTCGGTGCGCTTCGCCGGGTGATACTGTTTGATCCCGCATGCCAACGATTTGAACCAGCGGCGTTTTCAATTCAGGTAATCGCGATGCAAGCATAGGCAAGTCCCAATGCGCCATCATGGCCAGCGCAGCGCCTACATGCGCTGGGTTTCTCATGAGCTGCGCATACAGTGCCTGACCTTGTGCATCAATGTTTGACCCCGTAGTGCCGAGCAGGCGGTTGACCATAGACATATTGCTCGCACGCCATGCAAATACGTGCGGCGCTGCACCTGTCGCCCAAAGCGCTTTGGCCATCGGCGAAAAGACCCGTCCGGCAATTCCGCCAAGCGGCAATAAGGCCGCATTAATGCCAAACAACTTGCGGGGTTGGATGTAGTTTTCCATGCACATCCAGGCCAATACTGCGGCACCGGCGGAGTGGCCAACACCGTAACGCACATCCAGGTTCAGGCTCTTAACAAGCTCGTGCAGTAACGCGGACATGCCTGGCAAAGAATATTGCGCCGGAGAGGCTGGCGCTTCGGTAAAACCATGGCCCGGCAAATCTAGAACGATGACGTGCATACGGCTGGCGAGCATTGGTGCCAACGTACTCCACGAGTGGGAAGAAGCCCCGGTGCCGTGGACAAGCAGCGCAGCCGGAAGCGCTTGCGACCCAAACTGCTGAACATGCCAACGCAGGCCGCCCGCGTGGACAAAGCGGCTGAGTTTGCGATGCGGCCAACTCTGGCCGTCCACCTCCCAACGCAACCGGCTGGTCATCGCCAAACTTGCAGAAAGCCGCTGCGCAATCATGGCGAACCCTGTGACATCAGACTCAGAGCGTCATTGAGCGATCGCGCATCTGCATAGGGCAACGGTAGGTAGTGCGCCGCCATTTGCGCGGCCAGATCACGCGCAGCAACTTGCGGTTGAGGCGACGTGTCGACCAGGATGGTGCGCACCCGTGCGGCGCGCACCTGTCTGGCTGCGTGTAACGCATCTTCTTGCGCTCTTGCGCGCCCGCCAACGCCATCGCGCGCCATATTGGCCCGGCCATCAGTCAGCAAGACGATGGTGGGTGTTGCGCCCTTGCGGCGCACGCTCGCAGTCAGCGCCACTGCCGCATCGATTCCCGCAGCGAGTGGTGTCGCACCTCCACCCGGTAAACCAGACAGGCAACGCTTTGCGCGCGCGAGCGATCGGGTCGGCGGCAGCAGCAGCTCTGCACGCTGGCCACGAAACGCGATCACCGCCACCTCATCCCTGCGCACGTAGCACTGCGCAAGCAACAGCTCAACCGCACCTTTGGCTTCAGCCAGCCGATGCAATGCTGCAGAGCCTGAAGCATCCAGCGCAAATATCGTCGTCGTTTGCGCGCGCTGCGCGTAGCGTGTGACACGAAAATCTTCCGGCCGGACATGAATCCGATTGACCTCCGACGGCCGTGCGCGCCTGCGCACCGCTTGCCAAGGCGCCGCAGCTCGCAATGTTGCAAGCGCGTTGAGCCTGACGCCATGGCGCGAGCTCGCTGCACGCGCCCCAATGGGCCGGCCTCGATGCTTTGAAGACTGTATCGCGCCGGCGCGGCCCGCCGCACCGGCGCTGCGCAACTGCGCGGCGCCTGAAGCAATCATTGACAGTAGACCGGCAGGTATCGCGGCGCGTGCCGATTCAGTAATCACATCGTCCAAAGGCTGCGCTTCTTTCGGTTGCTGATCTCGCTGGGCTGACGGATCTTCGCCTTGCTGCTGAGGCTGCGCGACAGATTCTTCAGATTGAGGTTGCTCATCCGCTACCTGCTGCTCGGTAGGCGGCAAGCACGTCGCGCGCGGAACCAAAGTCAGTCGCACTGCGGTAATCACATCCTCCTGCGTGCAATCATCGCGGCCTTCCAACGCAGCCAGCGCGCGCGCGGTGCGGCATGCATGAATCGGTGCACGCAAAGACGAAACGCCGAGCGCCACCGCAGTAGCACATACTGCCTGGGTTAACTCGTCATCCAGCTGAGCATTTGATCGCAGCAAAGGCAAAACATCAGAATCTTGCCCGTCGGCATGCAAGGGAATTTCCTCGGTATCTCGCAAACCAATAGCCGTTAGATCGACAACAAATGCCAAACGATCGGCAAGTCCGTCAGGTAGGCGTTCATCTACACCTTCGCCTTCATCAAGCGCCACAACGCCAAAGCAGGCCGCGCGCTGCGCGCTGTAGCCATAGCGCAGCGGCGCAACCTGCTTGGCGTCCATCACGGCGCTGATGCTGGCTGCGCTGCCGGATGCAAGCCGCTCAGCCGTGGCAAGGATCAAAACCCCCCCATCGATTTGTGTCAAAACACCCGGTAGCTCAACCGGGCGCCTGGCGGCAAGAGTCGCAGTCAGATCAAGCCCCCCAAGCAGCCGATCCTGCTCGATATTGCAGGGTATCTTCCTGACCGGCGCGCCCTCAGCAAGGCTTGCACGCAAGTGCGTGAGCCACCTGTCCCGTACTGGGCCGGCACCAGAACGCACGAGTACGCCGCCAAAGCAGGCAGGATCCAGCGCAAAGATGCGGATCGCAAGCAGCGCATCCGCCCACTGCGAAACGCCGTCAGCCTGCATTTGCGCTACGCCGCCACACTGATGGGGCCAAACACCTGGGCCATCGCCCGCTCAACCCGAGCAGTAGAACCGGTATCGTCTAGTGGATCGCGCCGCAGCCGATGGCGCAGCGCCATCGGTGCTACACGCTGCAGATGAACATCCGCCACTGTTTTTGCGCCTTCAAGGCAGGCGTATGCCCGCGCAGAGCGCATCAGGGTCAGTTCGCCGCGCAACCCGTCGGTACCAAGTGCGATGCATAGCTGCGCCACCCTTTGCAATACCGCATCCGGCACGCTCACAGCGCCAAGCGCCGATCTGGCGCGAATGACTTTTCTTCTGACTTTCTCTTCTTCCATGCGCCATCGATCCACAAACGAAGCAGGATCGCGCTCAAACGCGTCACGGCGGCGCACGACTTCTACCCGTTGATTCAGATCGGTAGGCGTCTTGACCTCAACGGACAGCCCGAATCGATCAAGGAGTTGCGGCCGCAATTCCCCTTCCTCAGGATTTCCGCTGCCTACCAGGACAAAACGGGCGGGATGGCGAACGCTGAGACCTTCGCGCTCGACCAAATTCTCCCCCGAGGCTGCGACGTCAATCAGCAGATCAACCAGATGGTCCTCAAGTAAATTCACTTCATCGACATAGAGAAAACCGCGATTCGCCTTCGCCAGAAGGCCAGGTTCAAACGCCTTCTCGCCAGTTGTCAATGCGCGCTCCAAATCCAGCGCCCCAACCACTCTGTCTTCTGTCGCGCCGAGCGGCAAATCGACTACCGGCACGGAAACCAGCGCGCTCTTGGCTGCGTTTTTTCTCGCTTTTATCGAGCAAGCAGCGCATAACCCGGCAGTTACGGCCGGTTCGCAGCTATAGGGGCAATGCACCACCGCGCGCATTTTGGGCAACAACGCTGCCAGCGCTCGCACTGCAGTGGATTTTCCGGTGCCGCGGTCACCGAGCGCGAGCACTCCGCCTACTGCCGGATCAACCGCAGTGATAAGGATGGCCAGCTTCATGTCATCCTGCCCCACAATTGCGGAGAACGGAAATGCGTGTGCCATCAGCAACAAGCCCTTCGATTTAATGTGACCAACTTCAGCATTGCCACTTGCTTGCCCCAAACAGTTATGCCAAATCAGCCAACTGCCGCATCATCGTCGTCTTGCGAAAATAGCCGCTTTCGTGTGCGTCTGACAGCGATGATCACCAGTGCTCCAACAAAAGGAATCGCAATTCCAGTAACGACATCCGGCTTGACTGCAAAGCCGGCCGCGCTGGCAGCCTTAGCGGCATAACCAACTAAACCTACAAGGTAATACAGAATCGCCGCGATCGACAATCCCTCGACTGTTTGCTGCAGACGCAATTGCACTTTTGCGCGTCGATTCATAGAGGCGAGCAGTGCTTGATTTTGCTGTTCCCGGACGATACTGACACGCGTCGACAAGAGCCCGCTGGCTTGCGCTACACGTTCAGATAGATCGCGCATGCGCTGCGAGATTGTGGCGCAGGTAGCGACCGCTGGCTTTAACCGGCGCGCCATGAATTCCTCAATGGTCTGCACACTCGGCAAGCGCTGCTCGCGAAGCTCGGCAATACGCGCTGTGACCAGTTCATAGTACGCACGGCTCGCACCAAACCTGAACTGGCTGGCGGATAAACCGCTTTCGACCTCGGCCGCAAGTCGTGTTAATTCACGAAGCAAGTCTTCGTCTCCTCCGGCGTCACGCGCGATATCATCTGTAAGCGCGGCCAGTGCACGCTCAATGGCCAGTACACGGGGCGACTGCCGCCGCGCGATTGGCAGAGACAGCAGCGCCATCATGCGATAGGCCTCTATCTCAAACAGGCGCTGCATGGTCCGCCCGGCTTGTCCTGGCGAAAGCACCTTGTTCAGAATTAAAAATCTGGCGCATCCGTCGCCATGAATCCGGAAATCAGTGTAGGCAAACGCGGCGCCATCACCCACACGGGCGCCGACTACTGTGTGCCCACCAAAATGCTCGGCGACTTGCGTAACGGGCGGTGGATCGCCGGCGTTGTTTAGAAATACTGCGTGCGCGGCCACGATGGTTCGGCCAGGAATTGCCGCGAGCCAACCCGGGGGCAGGTATGTTGCCGCTGGATCGGCGAAGGGCTGCTGCTCAAGCCCGGACACAAACACAGTGTAGGAGGAGAATTCGCCATGCCGCTCCCA
>JBJOQV010000229.1:0-2963 GCA_046049785.1 Pseudomonadota bacterium | reverse complement strand
GAAGACGCCAGCGAGAGGCTGGATATTTTTCCGGCGCACAACAGCAATGCGCCGTTGCACGTGTTCATCCACGGCGGCTGGTTTCGCGGGCTGGACAAGAAAGATTTCTCCTGGATCGCGCCGGCCTATGTCAGCCGCGGCGTCAGCGTGGCGCTGCTGAACTACGCGCTCGCGCCGGCGGTGAGCGTGGACCATATTGTGATGCAGGTCGTCAAAAGCCTCGCGTGGCTGTATGACAAGGCCGAGGATTACGACTTTAATCGCCAGCGCATCACCGTCAGCGGCCATTCTGCCGGCGGCCACCTGGCGGCCATGATGCTGGCCTGCCGCTGGAAGAGCTACCGCGCCGATCTGCCGGAAAAGCTGGTGCGCGGTGCGGTTGCAGTCTCCGGTGTGTTTGATCTGCGGCCTGTCTTGCTTTCTGACTATGTGAACGTGGATCTCAAGCTCACAGAAGAATCGGCCGTGCGCCTGTCGCCCGCGCTGATGCTGCCTGCCACCGATGCGCCCCTGGTCACTGCCGTGGGCGCGCTGGAGGCGCAGGCATTTCGCGATCAGACCAACATCATCAACAAGGCCTGGAAAGACGTGCTCAAGCGCGAAGTGCCACTGCCTTACGACAACCACTTCACCGTGTGCGATGCGCTGGCCACACCCAATCACGCACTGTTTGATTCCACACTTGAGATTGCGCTGAACGCTTAGCACTCAAAGTACTGTACGCAATATCCATGCGGGTTTTGAAGCATTTTTGCCTCAAAACCCGCATGGATATTGCGTAGACAAATATTTTCCCTTATAAAATTGGTGTGCACGCGTGCTGCATGTGAACGCGGTCACGCGTAGACCAGCCCACCGCCCGTCACTTGCCTGAACGCCAGCGCCATCGGATGTCGGGCCGGTGCAAACAGTTGCCTGGGCGTGCGCCCGGTGAGTTGATGGATCGATCGGCTCATATGGGCTTGATCCGCAAAGCGCGCTTCACTGGCCACTTGCGCGAGGCTCAGGCCGCGATGCGCCAGCCGCGCCGCTTGCTGCAAGCGCGCGGTCTGCGCGACACGCTTAGGTGACACCGCCAGCCAGCGGCGAAAATCCCGCTCAAGCTGCCGGCTGCTGACATGCTCAGCGCGCGCAATCTCATCAATCGGCAGATGCGGGCGCGCGAGGATCTGCATCGCAACGCGCGCAGTGCGATGCGCCGCCTGGCCAAGCGCACGCGGCGCAAGCACGCGCTGCTCAATCCATTTGCCAAAACAATCCAGCTTGCCTTCGATGGAGCTGTACATCCGCAGGCATGCCTCAAGCTGCAGCGTCGTTTGCAAGTCCAGCACGCTGGCCAGCGGTTCACGCACGCGCGGCACGCCTTGTAGATCGCGGCCACGCAAAAGCGCAATCGCTCCAAGCGGAGTGAGCACTGCAAACAGCGTGACGCAGTTTCCAGGAGGATGCGAAACACCTAGTGTTTCGCGCAGCGCTGTCAGCGCCACCGACATGCCGCGCGCATCGCCACACTCAAACGATGATGCACGCGGCCCCAGGTGTACAGTAAGCAGCACTGACTCATGCGGAACGATGAACAGCTCAGTGGGCGGCAGCGGCGCGACTTCCATCGCGATCAACGCTGTCAGATACTGGGCTAATGGCCCTTGCACTTGCCGGATGTGGGGCTTGAACAGCGGTGCGGATGCAAATCCAAAACCTGATTCTGTGGCTACTTCAACTTCTTGCTGTGACTCAAACATATCAACTCTACATCTTGTCGCAATTTGAATAGACACCATAGCGCAATCTTCAGTTCCGTGGTGTCGGGAAAGTACAAGAACTCTCGCGTTGAATTACGCACAATCGATGGCTTTGGATTTACGGAAATCAACGCATCTCATGCAATCCAAGCATCCTGTGATAGAAGAATTGCTTACGCCCCGTTTGCGAATGACGCCGGCGCGCCTAGCCGACCTGCACCGCATGCACGCGCACTGGATCAAGGCCGAAGTACGTCAACATCTTTGGGACGGCCGCATCATCAGCGGCGACGATGCGTGGGATGCGATCAGCGACAGCTTGGAGCTTGAGATCGGCTTTGGCATGGGCCTGCTGTGCTTGTTCGAAAAGAAGTCAGGCACATTCGCAGGCGTCTCGGGTCTGGTGCGATTGAGCAAGATCAATCCCGAGGCGGAGCCAGAGATCATCTTCAGTCTGGAACCACATTACTGGCACATGGGGCTGGCACACGAGGCCGCAAGCGCCGTGCTTGCCTATGCGTTCAACACGCTGCAGCTGCCGCGCGTGCGTGGCGGACATGATGTAGAGAACGTGCGATCACTGCGCGTTTTGCAACGCCTGGGCATGCAACCAATCGCGCACGGCCCCGTGCGCGGCTTGCCTTATATGCAAGTGACACACGAGGATTTCATGCGCTCGCATATGCGCACGCAGCCTTTGCAGAAGGTTTTGTAATTTCGTCGCGTACATCCAATACGTTTTCTTCCACGTAGTTCACCATGTGTTATGCGCCGCATGCGCGGTGCACCTTTGAACAGATGGAGAATTGGATGTTGCGTTGGCTATTACGTGGCTTGGTTGCACTTGCGCTCTTGTTGGGAGCCGCAGCCACGACCTTTTATATTGTTGTAGAGCGGCGCATGCAGGCGCGGCAAAGCGTCACGCCGCATCCGGTCGCCGTTCCTGTGGATACGCTGTCGATCGAGAAAGGCCGCCATCTGGCGACCATTCGCGGATGCGTGGAGTGCCACAGCAGCGATCTGGGCGGCCGCACCTTTATTGACAGCCCCATGGCCGGCCGCCTTTCTGGCACCAACCTTACGCGCGGCAAGGGCGGCGTGGGCGCCTCGCTGCAAGACATTGATTGGGTGCGCGCAATTCGCCACGGCATCGCGCCAGACGGCCGAGCGCTACTGATCATGCCATCGCACGAATACAACGTGCTCAGTGACGAAGATGCA
>JBJOQV010000228.1:0-6713 GCA_046049785.1 Pseudomonadota bacterium | reverse complement strand
GCGCGGGCTTGAGCCCGCGCTGGCAAGTCAGGTCGCAGACCGGTTGATGGCGCACGATGCGCTTGCCGCGCACGCGCGCGAGGAACTGGGTATTTCTGATCTGCAGCGCGCCCGCCCAGTGCAGGCGGCGCTGTCTTCTGCGGCGGCTTTTGCGGTGGGCGCGGCCTTACCGGTCGTGGTGACGCTGCTTGCGCCGGCTGCGCAGCTCTCGATCTGGGTGGTGTCCACCTGCCTTGCGCTGCTCGCCGCGCTAGGGGCGTTGGCCGCGCGGGTGGGCGGTGCCAGCGCCCTAAAAGGTGCCGGGCGCGTTGCTTTCTGGGGCGCCACCGCGATGGCGTTGACATATGCCGTGGGCAAGCTGTTCGATACAGTCGTGTAACAGCTTTTTCCCCCACGCGTTCTGACAGCGCCAATTGTCCGCACCTACTGGTTTTCCCTAGGTTTACGCGCTAGTATCTACGCCAGCAGATCTACCGGTAAAGGCGATGCATGTCAGCACACGGCAAATTCTCTACCCAGTTTGTCCCCACTCTGATCGCTGCGGTGTTATGCGCGCCCAGCTTGTCGGCACAGGCACAAGACCCGCGCTGCGTCGTGCCGCCGTTTTCCGGTGCCTCGCAACCCACCGGCGCGGTGGCGCAAATGCGCGTGGTCAATGACGGCAAAGCCTGCGGCGTCAGCCATTTTGGCGTGCCGTCGGAAAAGCGTAACCCAGCCGAAGCAGGCAAAGTGCTGCACCCGGCCGCGCACGGCAAAGTGCAGTTTGTGCCGCCGCGCGTGCTCTATACGCCCGAGCCAGGCTTTGTGGGTGAAGACGAATTTGCCTATGAAGCGCGCGCCAAAAACAACCAGGATCAGCCCGTAGTGCTTAAGGTCAAAATGAAAGTGATTGTGCTGCCGGCGGTGTAGCGGCACACGGAACGCTCGACCCAATAAAAAAGCCGGTGCTCACACCGGCTTTTTTGTAAGCGCAGCGCTTTACTGATCGAGCTTGATGCCCTGCCGCTTGGCCAGGTTTTTCATCTTGTTCAGCTCGGTAGAAATCTCTGCGGCAAACTGCTCTGGCGTATTGCCGATGGGTTCCGCGCCCGCTTCGCGCAGACGCTTGGCGATATCCGGGTTGAACACGGCCTTGTTCGCTGCAGCTTGTATCTTGGCGATGATGTCTTTGGGCGTGCCCGCGGGCGCGATCAAGCCGTACCAGGCTGGATCATTCATTTCTTTCATGCCCAGCTCTGCGTACGTTGGAATATTGGGCATCGACTCAATGCGCTTGGGCCACGCGACTGCGAGCGCGCGCAGCTTGCCTGCCTGGATGTGCGGGATGGAAGACGGCAGATTGTCCAGCATGATTTCAACCTGGCCCGCCAGCGTGTCATTGAGCGCCGGGCCTGAGCCGCGATACGGAATGTGCAGGATGAAGGTACCGGTCGACACCTTGAACTGCTCGCCCATCATGTGCGCAATGCCGCAGGTACCGCTGGTAGCGTAGGAATATTTGCCGGGGTTTTTCTTGAGCAGACCGACAAACTCCTGCATCGTATTGGCTTGCACTTTGGGGTGCACCACAATCACATTGGCGGTGTGCGCGAGGTTACTGATCGGCACGAAGTCCTTGATCGGATCGTAGGACAGCTTGGGATTGCAAGCCGGGTTCACCGCCATGGTGGACACCGTTGCCATACCAAGCGTGTAGCCATCGGGCGCTGCTTTGGCCACCTCTGCCGCTCCGATGGAACCGCCGCCGCCACCGCGATTTTCCACGACCACCGTCGTACCCAGTGCCTTGCCCAGCTCCGCAGACACCAGCCGGCCGACGATATCCGTGGTGCCGCCCGGTGGAAACGGAATCACCAGCTTGATGGGCTTGCTTCCCGGCCAGGCCGATTGCGCAGACACCGCCACTGAAAACGTCAGGCCAAATAGAGTAAGTAAGAGCTTGCGCAATGAGGTCATGCCAGATATCTCCAAATCAGGATTTGATGCCGATTGTTCAACTTGCCATCATGCCGGGCAATGACGGCTTTCCGAATACGGGAAAGCGTGAGGCATTGGCAAGCGGCTAGGACATGCGCGGTGGCTGCGCATCGCCGGGCAGCTTCAGGCCCTTGGGCAGCGGAAAGGTCACGTGCTCTTCAATGCCCTCCAGCGTGCGCACGCTCTTTGCGCCATGCGCGCGCAGCGTTGCCAGCACTTCTTGCACCAGCACATCGGGCGCGGATGCGCCGGCAGTCACGCCAAAGCGCTTCGCACCGGCAAGCCACTCACGCTTGATCTCGGCAGCGCTGTCCACCATGTAGGCGCGGGTACCCATTTTTTCAGCGACTTCACGCAAACGGTTGCTGTTGGAGCTGGTGGGGCTGCCTACCACGATCACCACATCGACCTTGGGCGCCATAAATTTGACGGCGTCCTGACGGTTTTGCGTGGCGTAGCAGATATCGTCTTTTTTGGGGTGGCGGATGTTGGGAAAGCGTGCTCTCAATGCCGCGACCACATCGGCTGTTTCGTCCACAGATAATGTTGTTTGAGAAACGTAAGCCAATTTGTCGGGGTTGGCCACGCGCACGGCGGCAACATCTTGCGGCGTCTGAACCAAAATCATGCCGGAGGCTTCGCCCTCTTCTGCCTGGCCCATGGTGCCTTCTACTTCCGGGTGGCCGGCGTGGCCGATCATGATGATCTCAAACCCTTCCTTGCGCAGCTTCATCACTTCAACATGCACTTTGGTAACGAGCGGGCAAGTTGCATCAAACACCTTGAGTCCGCGCGCGTCGGCCTGCCGGCGCACCGCCCGCGGCACGCCATGCGCGGAGTAAATCAGCGTGCTGCCGGCGGGCACGTCGTTTAGATCTTCAATGAAGATCGCGCCCTTGGCCCGCAGATTGTCCACCACGTAGGTGTTGTGCACAATCTCGTGGCGCACATAGATCGGCGCACCAAACAGCGTGAGCGCGCGCTCGACGATCTCAATGGCGCGGTCAACCCCGGCGCAAAAGCCGCGCGGGTTGGCCAGAAAAATTTCTTCTTCGTTGATGACTTCGGTCACTGGCTTAGCACTCATAGCACGCTCAACACCTTTACTTCAAAACGCAGCGCCTGCCCGGCAAGCGGATGGTTAAAGTCAAACAATGCGCCTTCGCCGTCCAGTTCTTTGAGCACCCCAGCGTAACGGCCGCCGCCGGGCGCGGCAAATTCCACCACGTCGCCCGGCATAAATTCGGTGCCTAGCTCGCTTTGCTCGGTAAGCAGCTTGCGCGATACGCGCTGCAGCAGCTCTGGATTACGCTCACCATACGCGCTGCCCGGCGCCAGTTCAAATACGGCGTGCGCGCCTTGCGCCAGGCCGATCATTTTTTCTTCCATCGGCGGCGCCAGTTGCCCGGCACCCATTTGCAGCGTGGCGGGCTTGCCTTCGAACGTGTTCAAAAAATCGCCGCCGGCCGATTGCGTCAGCGAAATGCGGTAATGCAGCGTTACGAATGAATCCGCCGCGATGGTGGGGTTTGCTTGCACAGGTTCGCTTGGCATTGGATTTCGCGACTTTTTCGCGGCTTTGCGCATCAATCACAACTCAAAGAGACATTGTATTTCGATGCCGATCACTGACTGGCCAGAAGATGAACGTCCGCGCGAAAAAATGGCCGCGCGCGGCCCGCAGGCCTTGTCCGACGCGGAGCTGCTGGCGATTTTGCTGCGCGTGGGCGTCGCAGGCAAAAGTGCGGTGGATTTGGCGCGCGAGCTGATCGGCACGTTTGGCAGTGTGGGCGCCCTGCTGTCCGCCAACCCCAAAGACATTGCCAAGATCAAGGGTTTAGGCCCGGCCAAGGCACTGCAGTTCCAGGCGGCGCTGGAGCTTGGCCGCCGCGCGCTGTCGGAGCAATTGCAGGCACAGCCGCTGCTCAATTCCCCGAATGCGGTCAACGATTTTTTGCGCCTGACTTACACGGGTGAAACCACAGAAGTGTTTATGGCGCTGTATCTGGACGCGCAAAACCGCCTGATTCACGCCGCGCCGCTGTTTCGCGGCACACTCACGCAGACCAGCGTGTACCCGCGCGAGGTAGTCAAAGCCGCCCTCGCCTGCAACGCTGCGGCGCTGATTGTGGCGCACAACCACCCCAGCGGCGCGGCACAGCCCAGCGCGGCTGACGTCGCACTGACCCACCGACTGAAGGATGCGCTGGCGCTGGTTGACATCCGCCTGCTGGACCACTTGGTTGTCGCCGGAAATTCTGTGGTTTCCCTGGCGCAGCGCGGGGAAATGTAGCAGGCCCCTCGGTGTACGCAATATCCATGCGGTTTTCCATAGGCATGCCGCCAGCACGCAGTATCCATGCGCCTTTTGGAGCAATCTGCCTGGAAACCCGCATGGATATTGCGTAATCAGCCTATCGATCTGGAAAAATTGCGCTTAGACGACACTGTATAGAGCCCGGCTTCCACCCCAAAGTGCCTGCAAGTCTTTGAAAAGAAACAGGTTTTCGTGCTATCCTAGCGTGCTTTGCGGCATTTTCGTGCCTGTAGTTCTAGGGCACACGCGTTTTTCCAAGATTTTCAAGAAAATGCGCCGCATCTAGAGAATTGACCATCACCGCAAGAATTCAGGAGTGCTGACATGGCACGCGTATGTGAAGTAACGGGCAAGCGCCCGATGGTGGGTAACAACGTTTCCCACGCCAACAACAAGACCAAGCGCCGCTTTTTGCCCAACCTGCAAAATCGCCGCATTTGGGTTGAATCTGAAAACCGCTGGGTGACGCTGCGCGTAACCACTGCCGGCATGCGCACGATTGAAAAGCGCGGTGTTGAGGTGGTGATCGCTGAAATGCGCGCTGCCGGCACGCTGTAAGAGGAGCCTTAAAAATGCGTGAAAAGATTAAGCTGGAGAGCACCGCGGGGACCGGTCATTTCTACACGACCGATAAAAACAAACGCACCAAGCCGGAGAAAATGCTGATCAAGAAATTTGATCCGGTCGTGCGTAAACATGTTGAGTACAAAGAGTCCAAGATCAAATAACCTGATCCAAAGACCAAAAGTTAAAAAGCCCGCTGCGTTTTTACAAGAAACGCAGCGGGCTTTTTGCTGTACAACGAATTCGCGTTATGCAGCGATTGCGTAACGCCGGTAGCGCTTTGACAGCTCCTGCAGCGCGGCCACGCCGCTGGCTTCTGCCTTCACACACCAGGCTTGCAGGTTTGCTACGAGTTGCTCGCGCGACAGGCTATTGCGGCTCCATAGCTGCGCCAGCTCAGCACGCATTTCATACAGCTTTTTGAGCTTTTCGCTTTGCGCCAGCACCTCGGCCAAACGCGATTTATGATCCGGCGAAAGCTTTGTTGCGTCTGTCACCAGCCAGCGCTTGGCGCCCGCGACAGATTCGCACTTACCGCCGCGCAGGGCATGTAACCGGTCTTTCTCGCTCTTCCACGCGGCCTTGAGCGTACCGGCGTAGTTGCGCATGATCTCGTAACGGTTGGTGATGATCGCATCCAGCGTCTGGCCGTCGGCCTGCGCCTTGGCAAAGGCCTCGAGCTTGAGCTTGGGAATGGTCTTGCGAATATCTGCCAGGCCCACCAGGCTCATGGCCTTGATGTAGTACCAGCCAATGTCAAACTCGTACCAGCGGGCAGAAAAGCGTGCGCTGGTGGCAAATGCGTGGTGGTTGTTATGTAGCTCTTCGCCGCCAATGATGATGCCCCAGGGCACGATGTTGGTAGATGCATCGGGGGCATCAAAGTTGCGGTAACCCCAAAAATGGCCGGTGCCGTTGATGATGCCAGCTGCGGTGACGGGAATCCAGATCAGCTGAATCGCCCAGATAGCCACACCCACCACGCCAAACAGCGCGAGGTTGATCAGCAGCGTCACGCCCATGCCCTGCCAGGTGTAGCGGCTATACAGGTTGCGCTCGACCCAGTCATCCGGGCAGCCGTGGCTGTATTTGCTGATGGTTTCGTGATTCTTTGCTTCGTGGCGGTACATATCCACGCCAAAGCGCAGCACGTTCCAGTGGCCCTTGATCTGCGGGCTGTGTGGATCTTCTTCTGTCTCGCATTTGGCGTGATGTTTGCGGTGGATGGCCACCCACTCGCGCGTAACCATGCCGGTGGTCAGCCACAGCCAGCCACGGAAAAAGTGCGAAACAATCGGATGCAGGTCCAGCGCACGGTGCGCCATGGTACGGTGCAGATAAATGGTGACCGCAGCAATGGTGATGTGGGTCAGGACCAGGGTGAGCACCACCAGTTGCCAGCCGGATAGATCCAGCAGGCCGCCGTTCAGGTAACTCAGAATGTCATCGAACATGAAATGCATCCCTCCAATGGGACTAATGATGGAATTGCAAACTTATCTCACAATTGTAGCGACCGGGTTGACGGCCGTCAGAGATATTTCAATTGTTGACCTTAACGCTTTACGGCGCTAATTGGCTAGTTGGCTAAAGCTCAACACGCGCGCGTTGCGTATGCGGCATATCGATCTTATTGTTCTTAAATGCCCTCGAAATCGCGCGAATCAAGTCTGAACGCACCGCTCCGGTGCCGTTTTCCGGATCGCCCACCCAGAAGGAAAGCTCTAATTCCACGCCCTCTGCGCTGTAACCGGTTGCCTGCGCAGCCGGAGCGGGCTGGGCAATTACCCGCGGATGCGTTTTTGCGCATTGTTCAAGCAATTCAATGGCACGCTCAAGATCAGAATAAAACGTG
>JBJOQV010000227.1:0-4166 GCA_046049785.1 Pseudomonadota bacterium | reverse complement strand
CAGGCCACGATCAGGCCTTGAATACAAAAGAGCTTTGCGCATTGTTCAAAAGCTCCGTCAGCTCAGTTTGAGGAGCATGCAGCCTGCACCACTGGCCGCATGCTGAGTAGGTAGGCGCGTGGAGCCACCGGCAACGATGCGTGTGGCCGCGCCTTTAGCGAGAGGCCAAGGATTCACGTTCCAACCGGGCTGCAAGCGCAGCGGTTGGCGCAGAAGTTTTTTCTTAAGGAGCTTAGCGATGTTCAGACCTACTCGTTTCATTATTGCCGCGGCCGCGTTGGCGGCCTTTGTGACCAGCGGCTTGCATGCCCAGGAATGGAAACCCAGCAAAACCGTGGAGTTCGTCGTGCCGGCCGGCACCGGTGGCGGGGCCGATCAAATGGCGCGGTTGATCCAGGGCATCATCAGCAAGAACAAGCTGATGGAGCAATCGATGGTGGTGGTCAACAAATCCGGCGGCGCGGGCGCGGAGGGGTTTTTGGACGTATCGCGCGCCAAGGGCGATCCGCACAAAATCATCATCAGCCTGTCCAATCTGTTCACGACTCCGCTGGCGACCGGCGTGCCGTTTAACTGGACCGAGATGACGCCAGTGTCGATGATGGCGCTGGATCAGTTTGTGCTGTGGGTCAACGCGGAGTCGCCCTATAAAACAGCAAGCGATGTAATGAAAGTGGCCAAGGAGCGCAGCGGCGCGCAGCGCCTGAAAATGGGCGGCACCGGCTCCAAGCAGGAAGACCAGATTATCACTGTGTCGATGGAAAAACAGGCTGGCGCCAAGTTCATCTACGTGCCATTCAAAGGCGGCGGCGATGTGGCGGTGCAACTGGTGGGCAAGCATATCGACACGACGGTGAACAATCCGATTGAAGCGGTAGCGCAGTGGCGCGCCGGGCAGCTACGGCCGATCTGCGTGATGGATGAAAAGCCGATGCCTTACAAGACCAAAGTGACCGACACCATGAGCTGGGCCGACATTCCCACGTGCAAATCGCAAGGGTTGGATGTGCAATACACCATGCTGCGCGGCATTTTCATGGCCCCCGGGGTGACTGAACCGCAGCGCAGCTACTACCTTGGCCTGCTCAACAAGGTGCGCGAAACGCCGGAGTGGAAAGAGTTCATGGAAAAAGGCGCGTTTAATCAAACCACCATGAACGGCGCGGCTTTTTCCGCGTGGCTGCAAAAGGAAGACAAGCGCCACGAAGGCCTGATGAGAGAAGCCGGTTTCATCGCCGCAAAATAGCGAGTCGCTAGTGTTGATCCCCAGGCAGGCGCACCTGCTCGGGGATTGTTTGCTTTTTCAAGGGGCATGCGTGGAATCCAAAGATACATCAGCACCGGGCGGCGCAGGCCGCGCCATTCCAAACAAAATCGTTGAGATCGTCACCGCGCTGCTGGTGCTGGTGCTGGGCATCGTGGGCGCTGTGGACAGCCTGCGCCTGGGCGCGCGCTGGGCCGAAGATGGTCCGCAGGCGGGGTACTTTCCGTTTTACGTCAGCCTGAGCATTTGCCTGGCCGCCGCGTGGATTTTGCTGCGCGCCATCATGCGTGCCAATCAAGGCGTGTTTCTGACCGGTACGCAACTCAAACCGGTGCTGCGCCTGTTCATTCCGCTGGCTGTGTACTGCGTGCTGATTGGTCTGGTGGGTATTTATGTCGCGTCCGTGGTCTTTATCGCTTACTGCATGCGCACGATGGGTGGCTATAGCTGGATCAAGACGATTGCGATTCCGGTAGCGATCATGGCGTTTTTCTTTGCTGTGTTTGAGCTGTGGTTCAAGCTGCCGCTGCCCAAAGGGCCGCTTGAAGCGGCGCTGGGTCTGGCGTAACGCGAGTTCAATCAAAGGTCAATCGATATGCAAGAACTCGCTTCACTGATTCAGGGCTTTGGCGTTGCGCTCTCGCCGTTCAACTTGATGTTGATGGTGATTGGTATTTTTCTGGGCGTGATCATCGGCGTGCTGCCCGGCCTGGGCGGTGCCAACGGCGTGGCGATTTTGCTGCCGCTCACGTTCTCGATGAATCCCACCTCCGCCATCATCATGCTTAGCTGCATCTACTGGGGCGCGCTGTTTGGCGGGGCGATCACCTCGATCCTGTTCAATATTCCTGGTGAGCCGTGGTCCGTCGCGACAGCGTTTGACGGCTACCCGATGGCACAGCAAGGCAAGGCCGGGCAGGCGTTGACGGCAGCGTTTACCTCTTCATTCGTCGGCGCGCTGTTTGCGGTGATCCTGATTACGTTTCTTTCGCCACTGGTCGCAAAATTTGCGCTGCGTTTTGGGCCGCCGGAATTTTTTGCGGTGTATCTGCTCACTTTTTGCGCCTTTATCGGTATGAGCAAGGGGCAGGCGGCCAAGACGGTTGCGGCGATGATGATTGGTTTTTTGCTGGCGGCGGTGGGCACCGATACCGTCACCGGGCAACTGCGCTTGACCTTTGGTTTCACCGAGCTGCTCAAGGGCTTTGACTTCTTGATCGCCGTGATCGGCCTGTTTGGCATTAGCGAAATTTTGCAGACGCTGGAAGAAGGTTTGGAGTTCAAAGGCGCCAAGGCCAAGCTGCAGGTGTCCGTGGTGATTCAAACCTGGAAAGAGCTCATCAAGCACTGGGCGCTGTCCATCCGCAGTGCAGTGGTGGGCTGCCTGATGGGGATAGTGCCTGGCGGCGCAACGCCTGCGTCGTTCATGGGCTATGGTTTGGCAAAGAGCACATCGAAAAATCCGGATGAGTTTGGCAAGGGCCGGATTGAAGGCGTAGTCGCGCCAGAAACCGCGGCGCATGCGGCCGGCACCAGCGCACTCTTGCCGATGCTTGCGCTGGGCGTGCCCGGCTCACCCACTGCAGCGGTGCTGCTGGGCGGCTTGATGATTTGGGGCCTGCAGCCGGGGCCGCTGCTGTTTGTAGAGCAGAAAGATTTTGTCTGGGGGCTGATTGCCAGCATGTATCTGGGCAATATCGTCGGCCTGATTGTCGTGCTCACACTGGTGCCGGTGTTTGCCAGCATCCTGCGGATTCCGTTTGCGATTGTCGCGCCGGTGATTCTGGTGATCTGCGCCATCGGCGCGTATACCGTGCATCAGTCCATGGCCGATGTGTACTGGATGCTGATCTTTGGCGTGATTGGCTACGTGTTCAAGAAACTGAATTATCCGCTCGCGCCGCTGGTGCTTGCACTGGTGCTGGGTGACCGGGCAGAAGATTCGTTCAGGCAAAGCATGCTGCTGTCGCAAGGCGACATGGGTATTTTCTTTGCCAACGGCCTCGTTGGCACGATCACGGGGCTGGCGATTGCGCTGTTGGTGTGGCCCTTGATTACTGCGGCGCGCAAGCGCTTTGCGCCGCCGGTTGCAGCATAGAGTTGCAGGGCAATAGCACAGTATTCATGCGGGTTTTCAGGCAAAAATGCCGAAAAACCCTTATGGATACTGCGTAGACGCCCTACAAAACCTTGAAAGTCACCGCGCTTTTGTAGAGCATGTACAGCGCCATGGCCGATAGCAGGACTGCAAAGATGCGGCTCAGCACCTTGGTGTCCAGCGCGTGCGCAGCGCGCGCGCCCAGCGGCGCAAAAGTCATGCTGGCCAATGCGACCACGAGCAGCGCAGGCAGGTAAACGTATCCCAGTGTGTGCGGCGGCAGGGCGCTGTGCACTTTCCATCCTGCGAGCGCGTAACCGGCCAAGCCACCGACCGCTATGGGAAAACCGATTGCGGCGCTGGTGCCCAGCGCCGCATGCACGCCAATGTGATGTTTGCGCATGTAAGGCACAGTGATAAACGCGCCGCCCGCGCCTACCAGGCCGGAGGCCACGCCAGCAAACGTGCCCAGCGCAAACATGCCACCCGGTGAAGGCGCGGCCGCAACGCTGCCCACCACGGGTTGCTTGGCGGAGATCATTTTGTACGCGGAATAGCTGATGAACAGCGCAAACACCAGTGCCAGCCACGGCGTGCTGATCAGGCCCGCGATCTGCGCGCCCAGCAAGGTGCCGATCAAGCCGCCCGCGCCGATCCACCGCACCAAAGGCCAGAGCACGCCGCCGCGCTTGTTGTGCGCGCGCACGCTGGACAGCGAGGTGAACAGGATCGTGGCGATTGACGTGGCAATCGCCATATGCACCACGTGCGCCAGTGAGAAGCCCTGCTGCGTGAACAGAAAGG
>JBJOQV010000226.1:0-8311 GCA_046049785.1 Pseudomonadota bacterium | reverse complement strand
ATTTACAGACTGGCGGCACGTCAACCGCTACGCAATCTACCCACACTGGCGGCACCGCTATGCGCCGGGCGTCACGGAAAACACCGAGCATGTGTTCAGCCTGTGCGTGTCGCGTGATGTTGCAATCACTGTGGCGCCGCGCGAGCATCTGCGCTACGCGTGGATGGATTGGGAGCCCGCGGCCGACCGGGTATTTTCATGGACCAATGCCAAGGCCATTCGCGCGCTGCCCACACGTGTGAAGCACAAAGAAGATAATTAGGCATGCATTTCAGACTCGCCAGTTACAACATCGCAAAAGGCACCACTCAGTTCGCGCGCCGCGTCAGGATCCTCGATGTCAAGACGGCCTTGCACCGGCTGGAGGCAGATGTGGTGTGCCTGCAGGAAGTGCAAAACCGCAATGACCGGCTTTCGCGCACCAACACTGACTATCCATACGCACGCCAAATGGACTTGCTGGCCGGCGCGCACTTTGACCATTCCGTATATGCCGCCAATAAGCACTACAACCATGGCCACCACGGCAATGCGGTGCTGGCGCGGTTTCCGGTGCTCGCGCACCGTAATGTTGATCTATCGACCCGGTCGATCGAGCGGCGTGGCGCGCTGATCGTTACGCTGGATGCGGGCAACGGGCGTCAGCTGCATGTGGTGTCCACGCACTTCTCACTGCTTGCGCGCGACCGTCTGCTGCAGGCGCAGGCCCTGTCTGGCACGCTGTCGCGGACCGTGCCGGCATCCGACCCGCTGATCATCGCCGGTGATTTCAACGATTGGCACCGCAAGGTCGATGCGGTGCTGCGCGCGGAGCTGGGCGTGCACGAAGCCTTTGATCATTCACATACTCTGCCGGCGCGCACCTTTCCCAGCTTCATGCCGCTGCTGCGGCTGGACCGCATCTACCTGCGCGGCGTCAAATCGCGGCAGGCGCAGGTGCTGGGCGGGCTCGCTTGGGCGCGGCGCTCGGATCACGTGCCGATCATGGCGGAGCTGTCGCTGTGAGTAGGGCGCCGCGGCAACTGCGTCGGTGGCTTGCGCCTCACGCAGTGTTTGCGCGCGGCAACGACGTAACGCTGCTTGCCGGCGGCGCGGCGTTTTTTCCCGCACTGCTTGAAGCCATTGACGCGGCGCGGCGTGAGATTTTTCTCGAAACCTATATCTTTAACGAAGACTCCGCGGCCAACGCCGTGCGCGATGCGCTGGTGCGCGCCGCGCAGCGCGGGGTTAAAGTGCGACTCATCATCGACGGATTTGGCAGCGGCGAGTACGGCCGCAGGCTTGCGCGCGAGCTGCCACCGCTGGGCGTAGCAGTGCGCATTTACCGGCCTGAGCGCTGGTGGCAGACGTTTTTGGGGCGCGGGCGCGAGCTGCTGCGGCGCCTGCATAGAAAGCTGTGCGTGATTGATGAGCAGGTCGCATTTGTCGGCGGCATCAATCTACTGGACGATTTGATCGACCCCAACCATGGGCCGCTGTCCGCGCCACGCTTTGATTTTGCGGTGCGCCTGCGCGGGCCGGTAGTGCGCAACATCAGCTTGTCGATGCGCCGCCTGGCCTGGCAACTGCACTTTTCAAGCTTGACGCAGCCGCCGGGCGGGTTTCCGCGCTTTTCTCAGCTGGGCGGCACAAACTCCATGCCCGGTGGCCTGCCGGTCGCGTTTGTACCGCGGGACAACCTGCGCTTTCGCTCCACGATTGAAGAAGCGTATCTGGAAGTGATCGGCAGCGCGCGCAAAAATATTGTGATGGCCAATGCTTACTTCTTTCCCGGCCGGCGGTTGCGGCGCGCGCTGGTGGAGGCCGCCGGGCGCGGCGTGCAGGTGCAATTGCTGCTGCAAGGCAAGGTGGAATATCCCATCCAACATTACGGCACGCAGGCACTCTACGGGCAATTGCTGGAGGCCGGCGTGCAGATCTTTGAATACACCGCAAGCTTCCTGCACGCCAAAGTTGCGGTGGTAGACGATGAATGGGCCACGGTCGGTTCCAGCAATATTGACCCGTTTTCACTCTCGCTCGCGCGCGAGGCCAATGTGATTGTGCGTGACGCGAACTTTGCGCAAGAATTGCTGGCGCATCTAAACACCGCGATTCAACATGGCGCAGACCCCGTGCATGTTCAGGAGTTTGCGCAGCGCAGCCTGCTAGTGCGCCTGAAGAATTGGCTTGCCTACGGCGTGCTGCGCTTTGGCGCCAGCATCTCCGGCGCTAAAGGCCGCTATTGACGGCGAGGCCATGGTGGACTTGATCGTTCAGCGGCCCGAAGGCCTGTTTTGCCCACCGGGGGATTTTTACATCGACCCTTGGCGGCCGGTTGCGCGCGCCGTCATTACGCACGCGCACGCAGACCATGCGCGCCCTGGGCATGCGCACTATCTGGCGGCGGAGCCTGCACGGCGCGTGCTTACAAGCCGGCTTGGCAACATCGCGCTACAAACTGCGCGCTACGGCGAAGTGATCGACATAAACGGCGTGCAGGTGAGCTTGCATCCGGCCGGCCATGTGCTGGGCAGCGCGCAAGTGCGCGTTGCGCATGCGGGTGAGGTCTGGGTGGCCAGCGGCGACTACAAATTAGAGGCAGAACCCACCTGCGCCGCGTTTGAGCCGGTGAAGTGCCACACCTTCATCACAGAATCCACCTTCGGCCTGCCGATCTACCGATGGCAGCCGCAAACCAGTGTGTTTGCAGAGATCAATGCCTGGTGGGCCGCCAATGCCGCGCAGGGACTGGCCAGCGTGCTTTATTGCTACAGCTTTGGCAAAGCGCAGCGCATTGCGGCGGGTGTGGATGCCAGCATCGGCCCGATCATTTGCCACGGCGCAGCGCAGACCTTGATGCAGGCGTACCGCGACAGCGGCGTTTCGCTGCCGCCAACAACGCTGGTCGCAGAGGTACAGGACCACACCATGCTCAAGCGCGCGCTCGTGCTTGCGCCTCCCTCCGCCGCAGGTTCAACCTGGATAAAGCGTTTTGGCGAGCATAAAGACGCATTTGCCAGCGGCTGGATGGCGCTGCGCGGCGCGCGCCGCAGGCGTGCGGTGGATCGCGGCTTTGTGCTGTCTGACCATGCAGACTGGCCCAGCCTGCATCAAGCCATTGCCGCCACCGGCGCAGAGC
Organism: Pseudomonadota bacterium; assembly: GCA_046049785.1. Lineage (GTDB taxonomy): Bacteria > Pseudomonadota > Gammaproteobacteria > Burkholderiales > Burkholderiaceae_C > JBJOQV01. Next base: position 5,190 of record JBJOQV010000226.1, on the reverse strand, counting down.
AAGTGATTGTCACGCACGGCTATGTCCCGGTGATGGTGCGCTATCTGCAGGAACAAGGGCTGCAGGCGCGGTCATTTGCCACCGAGTTTGGCGGCGACGATGACGAAGCGCCCACGCAAGGCGCCGCATGAAAGACTTTGCCGCTTTGTACGCCGCGCTGGACGCATCCACCTCCACCAATGACAAAGTGGCTGCACTTAGCCGCTATTTCGCGCACGCCAATCACGAAGACGCAGCCTGGGCCACCTATTTTTTGGCGGGCGGCAAGCCGCGCCAGGTGGTGAATACGCGGGTGCTGCGCGAAATTGCGCAGCAGGCCGCGGGCGTTCCCGACTGGTTGTTTGAAGAAAGCTATCAGGCCGTGGGCGATCTGGCCGAGACCATCGCGCACATGCTGCCCCCGCCCGCACAGGACGCGCACGACATTGGCCTGGCGCAGTGGATCACGCAGCGCCTTGCACCGCTGCGCGGCGCGGCGCCGGCGCAGATTGAAGATGCGCTCACGCGCTATTGGCGCGAACTGGATTGGCACGGCAAGTTTCTACTCACCAAGTTGATCGGCGGTGGATTTCGTGTCGGCGTTTCAAAGCTGCTGGTGCAGCGCGCGCTGGCGCAGTTCTCCGGCATCGATGCCAAGTTGATCGCGCAGCGCATGATGGGCATGACTGACAATGCGTTCGCCCCAACCGCCCAGCGTTTTGCCGCGCTCATCGCGCCGCCACACGAAAACGCGGGGCAAGATGCGGGGTTGCCTTATCCGTTTTTTCTTGCCCATGCGCTGAACGATCCGGTCGATCGATTTGATGCGCTGCTGGGCGCACCAAGCGACTGGCTGGTAGAGTGGAAGTTCGACGGCATCCGCGCGCAGATCGTCAAGCGCGCCGGGCAGGTGTGGATCTGGTCGCGTGGTGAAGAGCTGATAACTGAGCGCTTTCCCGAAGTTGCCACGATTGGCCGCGCGCTAGCTGATGGCTGCGTGCTGGATGGCGAGATTGTGGTGTGGTTGGGCGGCAAGCCTGCGCCGTTTGCGTTGCTGCAGCAACGGATTGGCAGAAAAACGCTGACCAAAAAAGTCCTGGCCGATGCGCCTGCAGCCTTCATCGCGTATGACCTGTTGGCGCACGAGGGCGCAGACATTCGGCCGCAGCCGCAGGCTACACGCAGAAATTTACTGGAGAATGTGTACGAAACATACCGGTTATCGCAGTATTCATCTGCACAATATATGAATTTTCATCTATCTGATACGGTGGATGCGCGTACATGGCAGGATTTGGCTGCAGTGCGCGAACAAAGCCGCAGTCGTGGCGTAGAAGGTTTCATGCTCAAGCGGCGCGACGCGCAGTACGGCGTGGGCCGCACCAAGGCCGATGGCACCTGGCTCAAGTGGAAGATCGATCCCTACAGCGTGGACTGCGTGCTGGTTTACGCGCAGCGCGGCCACGGCCGGCGCGCCAGCCTGTACACCGATTACACCTTTGCGGTGTGGGACAAACCGCAGGGCGAAGAGGGCCGCAAGCTCGTTACCTTCGCCAAGGCCTACAGCGGCTTGACTGACGAAGAATTCAAGCAGGTCGATGCCATCATCAACAAAACCACGATTGAAAAGTTCGGCCCGATCAGAAGCGTTACGCCCACGCTGGTGTTTGAGCTGGGCTTTGAAGGCATCGCAAAAAGCCCGCGGCATAAGAGCGGTATCGCGGTGCGCTTTCCGCGCATGCTGCGCTGGCGCATGGACAAGCCAGTGGACGAGGCGGATACTTTGCAAACACTGCAGGCGCTGTTATGAAAGTGCTGGGCGTGGATTTTTCAAGCGCGCCCACAGCGCGTAAACCGATTACCTGCGCGTGGGGCGAGCTTGCAGCGGCCGGGCGCCTGGATATCACAGCAATGGTTGCCTGCGCCACGCTGGATGATTTTGCGGCGCAACTGCAAGCGCACGGCCCGTGGATCGGCGCGTTTGATTTTCCCTTCGGGCTGCCGCGTGAACTGGTTGAAACACTGGGCTGGCCAAGCCGCGGGAAGAATCTCTGGCCGCGGCTGATTCGGCATTATGCTGCGCTCTCGCGGAAAGAAATTCGCGCCGCCTTCAAAGATTTTTGCGACGCCCGCCCGGCGGGCAGCAAGTTTGCGCACCGCGCGTTTGACCGCGCAGCAAATTCTTCGCCTTCCATGAAGTGGGTCAATCCGCCGGTCGCCTACATGCTGCACGCGGGCGCGCCGCTGCTGCTGGCCGGTGGCGTATCCATTCCCGGCATGCATCAAGGCGACCACACCCGTATCGCATTGGAAGGCTACCCGGCTCTGGTAGCGCGCAGCGTGATTGGCGCTGCAAGCTATAAGAGCGACGAAAAAGTTAAACAAACACCCGAGCGCACCGAGCGGCGGCGCGACATTGTCGGCGCACTCAAATCTGGCCAGCATGCGCTTGGCATCAAAACGCGCTTTGCCTGCGGTGACCCCATAGCGATGATTGAAGACGGCACGGCCGACCGGCTGGACGCTGTGCTGTGCTGCATGCAAGCCGCCTGGGCGGCGCAGCAACCGGGCTACGGACTGCCCGCCAAGATTGATCCGGTGGAAGGTTTCATCATCACGGTGCCGCATGGCTGAGCGCCGCGCGCGCCGGCCCAAGCGCGGCTACGGGCTGCCGCCAGAGATCGACAAACTCGATCATTTGGGCAAGCAGCTTGCGCGCAAACGCACGCAGGAGCGGAAGGAGCAAAAAGCGAGTACGCAGGATTCAAGCGGTTCTCCAGCCAAAAAAGCCCGGAGAAGCGCATCAATATTGCGTAGGAGCCTTTCAAATACCTATGTAAACGTGGATGTGTGGTTTGCTGCGCAGGGTTGGCAGGCGTTTGCGTTTCAGCGTGAGGTGTGGGCCGCGATTGGCGCAGGCAAGAGCGGGTTACTGCATGCAACGACCGGCAGCGGTAAGACTTATGCGGTGTGGCTGGGAATTCTGCAAGGCCCGATTTCTGCCCCCGATCGCCCTGAGTCTGTCGAAGAGCAAGGACAGGTTGCGGCCGTGGCAGCCCGTTCAACCCTTCGACAGGCTCAGAGCCTGCCCCCGGCTAGAACGGGGGGCGAACGAAAGAGAGATCCAGAACATTCACAGCTGCAAGCGCTTTGGGTCACGCCAATGCGCGCTCTCGCCGCCGACTCCCAGCGCGCCCTGCAAACCGCCTGTGATGCTCTCGGCACTGGCTGGACGGTGGAGATGCGCACCGGCGACTCTGACTCCGCCACCAAAGCCCGCCAGCGCGAGCGTTTGCCGCAGGCGCTTGTAACCACCCCGGAAAGTTTGAGCCTGCTGCTCGCGCGCGAAGACACGCCGCAATTGTTTTCGCAGGTTAAGGCCGTGGTGGTGGACGAGTGGCATGAACTCATAGGCAATAAGCGCGGCACACAAACCGTGCTGGCGATTGCACGCATTGCCCGCATGAATCCGCAGCTGATTGTGTGGGGTTGCTCCGCCACGCTGGGCAATTTGGAGGATGCGCGCGACGCATTGCTCGGCCGCTACGCCGCGAACGCAGTGATGGTGCGCGGGCAAGAGCCCAAGACCATCGTGGTCGACACCTTGATCCCGCAAGAGATTGAGCGCTTCCCCTGGGGCGGGCACCTGGGCATCCGTCAAACGCAGGCGGTGATTGAGCGCATCGAGCAGGCCGGCACCACGCTGGTGTTCACCAACGTGCGCAGCCAGGCGGAGATTTGGTATCAATCCTTGCTCGCCGCCAAACCAGAGTGGGCCGGGCTGATCGCGCTGCATCATGGCTCGCTGGACAAAGAAATTCGCGATTGGGTTGAGCAAGGCCTCAAGGCCGGCACGCTAAAAGCGGTGGTGTGCACCAGCAGCCTGGATTTGGGCGTGGATTTTTTGCCGGTGGAGCAGGTGCTGCAAATCGGCAGTGCCAAGGGCATCGCACGGCTGCTGCAACGCGCGGGCCGCAGCGGCCATGCGCCGGGGCGCACGTCGCGCATTACCCTTGTGCCCACCAACGCGCTGGAGCTGGTGGAAGCTGCCGCCGCGCGCCGCGCCGTGATCGCCAGAAACGTTGAGCCGCGTTACGCCCCGGCAAAGCCACTGGACGTGTTGGTGCAGCACATGGTGACTTGTGCCATGGGCGGCGGCTTCACGAGCGATGCGCTGTTTGAAGAAGTGAAGACCGCGAACCCCTACGCCACACTGACCCGCGCCGAGTTTGATTGGTGCTTGAGCTTTCTGGAGCAAGGCGGCGCGCTGTCCGCCTACCCGGATTACCACCGCATCGCGCGCGACGATGCCGGCGTGTACCGCGTGCCGCGCAAAGACATTGCGCAGCGCCATCGCATGAGCATCGGCACGATTGTGAGCGATAGCGCCATGGCAGTGGCCTGGGCGACCGGCGGCAAGCTGGGCACGATTGAAGAAAGCTTCATTGCCCGCTTAAAGCCCGGCGATGTATTTACCTTCAGCGGCCGCATTTTGGAGCTGGTGCGCGTGCGTGAGATGACCGCCACAGTCAAGAAAGCCACGCGCAAGACCGGCATCGTGCCGCAATGGGGCGGCAGCAAAATGCCGCTGTCTTCGCAGCTTGCCGATGCGTCGCTGGAGATGCTCGCGCTGGCCGATCAGGGCGATCTGCTGGAGCCAGAGATGCAAGCCGTTGCGCCGCTACTGGCGATTCAGCGCCAATGGTCCGCGTTGCCGCGTAAGGGCGTGCTGGTCTGCGAACTGCTGGAAAGCCGTGAAGGCCACCATTTTTTTTGCTACCCGTTTGCCGGCCGCATGGTGCATATCGGCCTGGCATCCTTGCTGGGCTATCGCGCCGCGCGTAATGACCCCGGCACATTTTCAATTTCCATGAACGACTACGGCTTTGAGCTGCTGTCAGCCAAACCGTTTGATTGGCCGCGCTTGCTGGAAAGCGGCCTGCTTGACACCCACGACTTGCTACCAGACGTGCTTGCCTCGCTGAATGCCAGTGAGCTTGCGCAGCGCCGCTTCAGAGAAATCGCGCGCGTGGCCGGGCTGATTTTTCAGGGCTTTCCGGGTGCGCACAAAAGCACCAAGAGCTTGCAGGCCTCATCGTCGCTGTTTTACGAAGTCTTTCGCAAGCACGATGCCGGCAACCTGCTGCTGTCGCAAAGCGAAAATGAAGTGCTGGAGCAAGAGCTGGAACTCAAGCGCCTGCGCGAGGCGCT
>JBJOQV010000225.1:0-2860 GCA_046049785.1 Pseudomonadota bacterium | reverse complement strand
AGTTTTCATCTGCTTGGGCGTGAGGTTTTGTGCTTCGTCGATGATGAGGAATTTGTTGACGAAGGTTCTGCCGCGCATGAAGTTCATGCTTTTGATCTTGATCTTGTTGCGCACCACTTCCATGGTGGCTTGGCGGCCCCACTCGCCGCCGTAGCTGCTACTTGTATCGCCAGTGCTGCCCAGCAGCACTTCCAGGTTGTCTTCCAGCGCGCCCATCCATGGCGCCATTTTTTCTTCTTCGGTGCCGGGCAAAAAGCCGATGTCTTCGCCCACGGGCACGGTGGCGCGAGTCATGATGATTTCTGTGAAAACTTTTTTATCCAGCGTTTGCGCCAGCGCCGCCGCCAGGCAGAGCAATGTCTTGCCGGTGCCGGCCTGGCCAAGCAGGCTGACAAAATCGACATCCTGATTCATCAGCAGGTTGAGGGCAAAGTTCTGCTCACGGTTGCGTGCGGTCACACCCCAGACGGCGTTTTTGCCGTGGGTGTGGTCGCGCAGGGTTTGCAGCAGCGCGGTCTTGCCGGTGATCTCTTTGACCACGGCGTAGAGCGTCGGTGCCAAGCCGTCGCTCGGTTCAAAATACACAAACTGGTTGATGTGCATGGCAGGGACAAGCGGGCCAGTCACTTTGTAGAACGTGCTGCCACCGTGCTGCCAGCTTTCCACGCCCTTGCCGTGCTTGTCCCAAAAATCGCCGGGCAGGGCCATGGCGCCGGTGTAGAGAACGTCTTTGTCCTCCAGCACCTTGTCGTTGAAATAGTCTTCTGCAGGCAGGTCCAGCGCGCGCGCTTTCACGCGCATGTTGATGTCTTTACTGACCAGCACCACGTGCCGGCCGGGGAACTGGTCGGTCAGTGCCTTGACTACGCCCAGAATCTGGTTGTCCGCTTTGCCCACCGGCAGCGTGGCGGGCAGCAGATTGCTGGTGGCCTGGGTCTGGAAGAACAGCTTGCCGGTGGCGTCTTTGTTGCCCAGTTTGGATAGGCCGATGCCGTCTTCAATCGGGCCGGTGACGTCCTTGACCAGGTTGTCCAGGGCGCGGCTCACGCTGCGGGCGTTGCGGGCGACCTCGGTCATGCCTTTTTTGTGGTTGTCCAGCTCCTCCAGCGTCATCATCGGCAGATAGACGTCGTGCTCCTCAAAGCGGAACAGGCTGCTGGGATCATGCAGCAGCACGTTGGTGTCGAGCACGAACATCTTGGGTGGACCAGCCACTTTATCCCGTTCACGCACGTTTGATGCGGGTTTTGAGGCATTTTTGCTTGAAGAAGGCCGTGGAATATGCGTAGCCTCTTTCAGGATTGGCGTGACATTGCTGCGTGCGCGCGCCTCGGCGGGCTGCGAGAGAAGGCCTGGCTGCTGCACCGGTTTTCGCTTGCCTTGGAGTTCTGCGCCGCTCTGCGGCTCAGCAGCCACATGCAGCGCGGGTTTGGCGGCTGCGTGGCTGGGCGCAAGCGCGTCGCGTGCTGAAAGTTGCAGGATGTCGGCAGGCTTGGTCGGAGCTTTGGGCAGTGGCATGCGGGTGGGTTCCTCTTCCTCAGGGTTACGGCTTTAAATGCAGCTTCAAAAGTGAAAAAGCCGCTTGAGCGGGCTTACCGCACAAACGGCCTTCGGTTTGACGCTTTGCGCTGCCGCACTACCTGCGCAGCAAACGCGTGCGTTCTTTACAAATTTTTGATGAATGAAAGCACCTCTTCAGCGTGACCGGGCACTTTGACGGCGCGCCACTCTTTGGCAAGCACGCCGTACTGGTCGATCACAAATGTACTGCGTTCAACGCCTTGCACGGGCTTGCCGTACATGGTTTTGGTTTTGATCACATCAAACATGCGCGTGAGCTGTTCGGCCACGTCTGACACCAGCGGAAACTGAAACTTTTCCTGGTCGCAGAAGTTCTGGTGGCTCTTGATGCTGTCGCGCGACACGCCGATGACGGCGGTATTGTTCTTGACAAACTGCTCGTGCAAATCGCGGAAGTTTTGCCCCTCCAGCGTGCAGCCCGGCGTGTTGTCCTTGGGGTAGAAGTACAGGACGACTTTGTGGCCTTTGAGCAGTGACAGCGTAATGTCTCCAAGGGTGGACGGTGCTGTGAAATCCGGCACCGGGTGTCCGACTTTGATCGTCATACAGTTCCTTGCTTAGCTTGAATATAGGTTTCCAAGATGAATGCACCAATGACCTTGCGGCCCTCGGACATCAAAATGTTGTAAGTGCGACACGCCGCAGCCGTATCCATGATCTCCAGTCCGATGCGTTTGGCAGCAAGAGCCGCCGTCAGCCGCGGATGCACAAAGCGCTGTTTTGCGCCGGTGCCCAGAACCACCAGTTCCGGCTGGCTTTGCGCCAGCGCCTCAAAATGCGCTTCCGTGAGATCTTCCCAGCGGGCCACCGGCCAGGTGTGCACGTCGCCTTCAGGCGCCACCACTAAGCTGGCGCTGTAGGGCACGCCATTGATGTCAATGGAGCTTTGCCCAATGGCCGACACCGTGTTGGCAAACGGCCGGGTTTCTGCGTGGAGTTTCACAATCGGCGATGCGCAATTCGCAAATACAACGTCAACGCCAATTATAATTGTTTTGCATTGCGACATGCCCGGCGCGCCATAAGCCCTTCTGGCATCCTGTTTTTCTGCACGCCCCTGGTGCTTCTCTTCGACTCCCGATTCTGCCTTTATTGCCCATGAAAACCATTTCCAAGTCCGCCAAGCTGGCCAGCGTGTGCTACGACATTCGTGGCCCAGTGCTGGACAAGGCCCGCCAGATGCAGGAAGAGGGCCACAAGATCATTCAGCTGAATATCGGCAATCTGGCGGCTTTTGGCTTTGATCCGCCCGATGAGATCGTGCAGGACATGATCCGCA
>JBJOQV010000224.1:0-6636 GCA_046049785.1 Pseudomonadota bacterium | reverse complement strand
GCCAGCAACGGCAAGAGCTACTTCAAACTCAAGGCACGCAACGGTGAAATCATCGGCAAGAGCCAGATGTACGCCAGCGTGGACACGATGGAAAACGGCATCGAGTCATGCAAGACCAACGCCCCCAAGGCCGCGGTGGACGATCAAACCGCTTAAGCACCCCATGCACTGCACAAAGGCACCTGTGGGTGCCTTTGTTATTTAAAGCGTTGCTTTTTCTAAGCCGTCTACGCAATATCCATGCGGGTTTTGAAGCAAAAATGCCCCAAAACCCGCATGGATATTGCGTAGTGCTACTTGAAAAGCTGTTTACTGGCCTCTAAACAGCGACTGAAAATGCCGTGATACCGGCAGTTTGTCCGCCCTGCCCTTGAGCGTGACATGCATGTTGCTCTCGTCCACCCGCACTGCACTGGCCACGTGGGTGTTGTTCACAATCACAGAGCGGTGGATCTGCCAGAACTGCGCCGCATCAAGCGTGGCCAACAGTTCTTTAAGCGGCGTGCGGATCAGCGCTTCACCACCCGCATACACCACGCGCGTGTAGCGTGAATCGGCCTCGAAGTACACCACTTCATCGGCCGCGATGAGTTTGATCTCGCGCCCCACGGTGGCCTGGATGAACCTGGGCGCCGCGGGCCGCGCTACCTGCGCGGCAAGCTGCGCGAGCAGTGCGGTCATGTCCGGCGCTGGGAGCGTATTAGCCGGTTGCACACGCGCCTTGATGCGCTCAACCGCCTGCGCGAGGCGCGCATCTTCCACCGGCTTCATCACATAATCGATCGCACCGGCGTTGAATGCCTGCACCGCGTGATCGTCAAACGCGGTGACAAACACCACCTGCGTGTTCACGCCGCTGGCGGCAATGCGGCTGGCCACCTCAAGGCCCGTCAGGCCGGGCATGCGGATATCCAAAAAACATACCTGCGGCTCGTACTCTTGAAAGCTGTCCCACGCGTCTACGCCGTTATGCGCGGCATCCACAATCTGCAGCGCGGGCCAGACGCGTTTGAGTGCAGCGCGGATCTGTTCGCGCGGCGCTTCTTCGTCGTCGGCAATCAAGGCGCGGATGGTCATGGCAAGGCTCCCTGGTAGTCGATGCGGGCAATGGTTCTATCCTGCTCTTGGTCACGCGACAAGCTAAAGCGCGCCGCCGCGCCATACAGCGCGGCCAGGCGCTCTTGTGTGTTGCGTAGGCCCACACCCAGTTGCGGGGGCGCGCTAAAGCCCACGCCGGTGTCGCTGACCTCAATCCACCAGTGCGCGCCTTGGCACCCCGCGCTCACGGTCACATGGCCGCCGCGCAGGGCCGGCGTGATGCCATGCTCCAGCGCATTTTCTGTCAGCGTGAGTACCATGCCGGGTGCAATCGGCTGCGTGGCGATCTCTGGCACGTGCGAGAGCGCGTAAGTCAGGCGCGTGCCCATGCGCGCGGCCATGATGGCCAGGTAACTGTTTACCAGTTCAAACTCTTCTGCCACGGTGACGGTGGGCTTGTCCAGCGCCTGCACCGACTGGCGCAAAAACTGCGTGAGGTTGCGCAGCAACGGCCCGGCGCGCTCGTCTTTACTGTCCACCCAATGCTGCATGGCGGCGAGCGTGTTGAACAAAAAGTGTGGCTTGATTTGTACTTGCAGCACCTTGAGCTGCGCCTCGGCCGCCATGCGGGCCGCCTGATCGCGGTCGCTGGCGGCCACGAGCAGCGCGTTTTCTTGCTCCAGTTGATGTTTGCGGGCACGCGCCAGCCCGGCCAGCAGCGCCGCCCACAGCAGTACGCCGCCGGTTGCCAGCCAAATGATCGGCTCCTGCGATGCGCGCAGAAAAATATCCGCAAATTCGGTCACGGTGGGAGCACGGCCTTTGGTCTGCAGCGAGCGGACCGTTGCCCCTGCGATGACGCCGGTGATGACACCAAGCAGCATCAGCGGCACGATCTTGCCAATGTTGACCTTGAAGGTTTTGACGTAAAAGCGCGGGCTAAACCACGCTAACACCATATAAGCCGCCAGCAGCGACACCAAGGCATAGCCAATCGGCACGCCCAGCAGAATCGGCAAGTTGAGCCACCGCAGCAGCAGCAATCCCAGGCCAATGGCGAGCAACACCTCTACGGCATGAATCCACCAGCCGCGCCAGCTATAGAAATAGTTGGAGTAGGCATCCATGCCCGCCAGATCCTGCGGATCGGAAATTTTGCGGCTGTACAGGCCGCGTTCCCACGCGCGGTAGCGCGCGAGCAGCGATGGTTTGCCGGTGAGGTTCTCTTGCGGCGGATGGGCAGATTGCATGCCGGCAGTTTACGGGCAGCATGCGCACGCAACCTGGGCGCCGGGCGAGCAGCGCAACCCCAGTGCTGATCTGCGCAAAACCGCGCGCGATTGGCTGGCTTGGTGAGCGTGACGACAGTTGATTGAGAAGCTTTTTAGAGCGAAACTGAAAGCAGACTACGCAATATCCATGCGCCTTTTGGAGCATTTTTGCCCGGAAAAGCGCATGGATACTGCGTAGCGTTGCTTAAATCAGGTTCTAGCGATACATATATTCGCGCGTGAGCGGCAGCGCCGTAGGCCCGGGCTTGGTCTGCTTGCTGGCCAGCACCTGATACAGATTGATCCAGCCCCGCTCAAACGCGTAGGCACAGCCGGCCAGATAAGCACGCCAGATCCGCAGTGTCTTGGCCGGCACCAGTTGCTGCGCTAGAGCCAGCCGCGATTCCAGCGCACCGCTCCAGTGGCTGAGCGTTTTGGCATAGTGGATGCGCAGGCTTTCAACGTCTGCAATCTCCAGCATTTGCGCACTCATCTCGCGCATCACCAATGCGATGTGCGGCAGCTCGCCGCCGGGAAAGACATATTTTTCGATAAAGTCCCCGCCACCGCCGCCCACCGCGCGATTGTTCACGTCCATGGAGGTGATGCCGTGGTTCAGTGCCAGGCCACGTTCCTTGAGCAGCCGCTGAATGACTGCAAAATACTGCGGCAGGTTTTTCAGCCCGACATGCTCAAACATGCCAACCGAGGAAATCTTGTCGTAGATGCCTTCACCAGCCAAGTCGCGGTAGTCGCGCAGTTCGATCTGTACGCGCTCCTGCAGACCAGCGGCAGCCACGCGGGCGCAGGCTTCGTCGTGCTGCGCTTTGGACAGTGTGATGCCGTGCGCATGCACGCCGTATTGGCGCGCGGCGTGAATCACAAGACCGCCCCAGCCGCATCCGATGTCCAGCAAGCGTTCACCCGCGCGTAACTGCAGCTTGCGGCAAATATGATCCAGCTTTTGCTGCTGCGCGAGGTGAATGTCCTCCGAACCGTTTTTGAAATAGGCGCACGAGTACACCATGCGCTCATCCAACCAGAGCTTATAAAACGCGTTGGACACATCGTAGTGATAGCTGATGGCGGCCGCATCCTTGCCGCGCTGATGTTCCGTGAGTTTGAGTGCCGCGCGTGCGGCCGCACTCGCGCCATGCGCATCGGCAATAGAATCGGCCACGGAAATCACTTCATGGATCGGCCCTTGAACATCGATGCGCCCCTCCACAAACGCCTCGCCTAGCGACCCCAGGCTGGGTGCGATAAAGTCGCGCAGCGCCACGGGCGAGTTCAGCTTCAAGGTGATGCGTGCGCCGCGCGCGCACTCAAAAACACGGCCGTCCCACAACAGCAAACGCAGCGGCAGCCCGAGCGTTTGCAAGCGCGCCACTGCGGGTTCAAGCTGCCGCTCCAGAGAAGATTCCACCCAGCGATCAAGCAATCCAGCCAGCATGATGTCACCTGCACGCAGCGAGAGAGTCAAAAATCTAGCGCAGCAAGAAGGAAATTCCAAGAGGAATGCCGCTTGGAATTGATCTGCGCTAATGGGTGGATTTAATCAATCAGCGCGCGTTGACGATACTGCTCGTACAGACAAATCGCGCAGGCGGCGGCGACATTCAACGATTCAGCGCCACCTGGCATCGGTATGCGGACTTGATTGCGCGCTTGTTGATTGATTTGCGCGGAAACGCCCTGTCCTTCGTGGCCAAACACAAAGGCGCACGGTTTACGCAAATCAACTGCTTGAATTGCATCCGAACTGTTAAGGCTCGTGGTGATTAGAGGAGCGCTAAGCAACTGCGGAAAATCGCTTGCGTCCACATGCTCGCGCACGCCGAGCCAGAATTGTGCGCCCTGCCCGGCGCGGATTGCTTTACTTGACCACGGGCTTGCGCAGCCGGTGGTCAGCAGCGCGTGCCGCACACCAAAGGCCCACGCTGTACGCAGCATGGTGCCCACGTTGCCAGGGTCCTGCACGCGGTCAAGTACCAGGCAATCGGAAGCAATTGGCGCTGCACTGGGCAACGGCACGCGCAGCACTGCCGCAATATCGGGCGCTGTTTCCAGCTGCGTGAGTGCAGCCATGACCTCTGGCGTCACAAGATGCGTTGCATTATTGCGTGCGGCGTTTGAACCATCGCACCGAATCAGATCGACCAGATGCAGGCCTGCACGCTGTGCTTCTTGCACCACGTGCTCGCCCTCGATCCACACCAGCGTGTGATCGAGACTTCTCTGCGCCTGCAGCGCGAGCGCCTTCCAGCGCTTCACATTTGGATTAGCACGCGACGTAATGTGCATCACCATTTGAATGCACCTTCGCGCTCAATCATCAAACGCACCGGCGCAAAACTGCGGCGATGCACCGGGCAGGGGCCAAGCGCTTGCAAGGCCTGCAGATGCGCTGCGGTGCCATAGCCTTTATGCTGCGCGAAACCATAGCCAGGAAAACTCTGCTCAAGCGCCTGCGCCTCGCGATCACGCGCGCATTTGGCAAGAATCGACGCAGCAGAAATTGCCGGCACGGTCGCGTCGCCCTTGACAATCGTCTTCACAGGCATTGAAAGTTGCGGCGCGCGGTTGCCATCTACCCAGGCAGCTTGCGGCACCATAGACAAACCCTCTACTGCTCTGCGCATGGCCAGCAGTGTGGCCTGCAAGATATTGAGCTGATCGATTTCTGCGACGTCTGCGCTTGCAACACACCACGCCAGAGCGCGCGTGTGAATTTCTTTTTCAAGCCGCTCACGGCGCAGAGCGGTCAGCACTTTGGAGTCGCGCAGACCTTCGATCGGATCGCTTTCGCTCAGCACCACTGCCGCCGCAAAAACACTGCCGGCCAGCGGGCCGCGGCCGGCTTCATCGACCCCAGCGATACACACGCGCACCGAAGCAGACTGCGCTTTCATATGGCCTACAGATATTCCATGATGACATCGGCCGCAGTGCGGGAAAAGTCGCACCTTAACTGTTCATGCATGTGCGTGAAGCGATCGTTCAAACGTGTGGAAAGCGCGCGGTCACGCATTTGCTCGATCAACGCACCGGCCAATGCGCTTGGCGTGGCTTTGTCTTGAATCAGCTCTGGCACCAGAAACTCGCCAGCGAGAATGTTGGGCAAGCCGACATACGGCAGGTAGCCCTTGTTACGCATCATCCACCAAGACAATGTTGGCATTGCGTATGCGATGACCATGGGTTTTTTGTACAGCGCCGCTTCCAGCGTTGCGGTGCCGCTACCCACGAGAGCGCCATTGCACGCTTCGAGCACAGTATGCGATTGCCCATCCACAAGCTGCACCGGTAGCCCAGGAAAGCGCGCCAGCAAACGCTGCAACTCCCATTGCCGCAACTGCCCGGCCGCTGGAATCAGAAAGCGCACGTCAGGCTCCTTGATCCGCAGCAGCTCGGCCGCTTTGAGAAACAGCGGCGCAATGTGGGCGATCTCGTCTTTGCGGCTGCCTGGCAGAAGCGCAATGACGCAACCCTGCTCATCAAGCCCAAGTTTGCGCCGAGCGTGCGCGGTATCGGGCTTAAGAGGAATCATGTCCGCCAGCGGGTGCCCGACGTAGCTGGCCTTGACGCCGTGCTTTGTGAGCAGTTCCGGCTCAAAGGGAAACACACAGAGCATGTGATCCACGGAGTGCTTGATTTGCGTAATCCGCTGCGCGCGCCACGCCCAGATGCTGGGGCACACCAGATGCACGGTGCGGATACGTGCTGCGCGCAGCTTCTCCTCTAGCCCAAGGTTGAAGTCGGGCGCATCAATGCCAATAAACATGCGCGGCGGCGATGCGATCATCTCCTTTGCAAGTCCGGCACGCAGCTTGAGCAGACCGGGCAGATGCCGCAGCACCTCGACGTAGCCGCGGACGGCAAGGCGTTCAAGCGGAATCTGCGCATCAAACCCAAGCTGAGTCATGCGCGGCCCGCCAATTCCGCCAAAGGCGACATCATTCGTCTTGGCCAGCAAGCCCTGCAGGAGCAGCGCACCGAGCAAGTCGCCAGACGCTTCCCCGGCGACCATGGCCACATCCGGCATGGAGTTCAGAATCGGCATGGATGGCTGGCGCAAGCCGTAAGAACTGGCAAATTCAACGGATCACGCCGCGCGTGACCGCTTGCAAGAAACGGCTGAATACAGACAGCGCAGAAGCAGTGTCTCCCGTCTGCTGCGTCTCAAATGCAGCAATAGATGCCTTGGCTTGCTCAAAAGTCAGCCCGTCGCGGTAAAGCAATTTGTACCCTTGCTTGAGGGCGTTGATGGCCTCCGGCGAAAAACCGCGGCGACGTAAACCTTCCGCGTTGAGTCCCTTGGGCTGCG
>JBJOQV010000223.1:0-2706 GCA_046049785.1 Pseudomonadota bacterium | reverse complement strand
CGCGGGCAACGAAGCTGCAAACCCAACATCCAATTGCGTATTCTCGGTGCGCAGCAAGCGCGCGCCCACGCCATCGCGGTCTGCGCGCAGCACCTCGCCGCGATAGATAAAGTACGGCAATATCAGGCCGCGCGTAGAACGCTCTGTCGCCGCCGGGTACGCCGGGGTTGAGACGGCGCCCGATACCAGCCCCGCCTCCCACAGCGGCTGCTCGCGCCCTTCTTGCGCATGCGCACCGCCTGCAGTCAGCACGCCAACCAAACCAAACAACGCCGCTTTATTCATAAGGTTTTTCTTTCCTAAAACCGAATGGTACATAAAATTACCGTTTGGTTTATTCATCAGGCCGCTATGCAAAACCCTTAGTCGCGCGGCGCGGGCAGACATTGCAGATTGGGCGTTGAAGTGCCTTAGATGCTGAAGGAAAGGTCAAACACGGGTAGAGAATACGCAATATCCACGGGCGTTTTCAGAGCATTTTGGCTCAAAAGCCGCATGGATATTGCGTGAACGATTTTTTCTAAACCACGGAAACCGCCCACCGTTCGCCCTGAGCCTGTCGAAGGCTTGAACGGGCAGCACCGTCGCCACACCGCTTTTTGCCCACACTATGCGTACTGCTTGGCCAATGCAGCCGCAACTTGCCCAATCAGTTCGTAGGGGATGGGCTTGTTCAGCGGGAAGCTCAGATTGCCCTTCTCGCCGCGATAAGGAGCCAGCGCCTTAACGAGTACTGCATCTGAAGTCACGGGTGGATAAACGCCGATGTGCTTCTTGAACGCGGCAAAGTAGAAGAACGTTCTGCTCAATTTAAAGGCCGGCATGTTGTAACTGATACTTCTAGACGCCTTCGGCACCTGAGACTCAACCACTGTCTGTATGCGGCGCAGGATAGCCCGGACATCTTGCGGTACTGACGCGAAATACTGCTCGTGCGATTCGAAAGGTGTTTTGGCTGGCATCTGTGGCTTTCGGCAATGCGTCGTGGATGGTACCTGCAGCAAGATCAACCGCTGCCTAACGCAGCCCCAACCGCTTCTTCGCCTCTTCAATCTTGCGCCTGATCTCCCCAAGCTGCGCACTCGCCGCCTGCTCGCCCTGCAAGATCAAATTGTTTTTGGCGTTGAAGTCTGCCGCCGAGATGCCATCCACCGGGGGGCGGATCACCACATCTGCATGCTGGCGCGTTTCTTCGTTGTTGAGCACCTGGCCCATGATGGCAATGGTTTGTTGCAGCGTGGCAGGCAGGCTGGTGATTTCATTGGGCACAGGCAGCGCGGAGATGTTCACGGCAATCACAAAATCCGCGCCCATGCGTTTGGCGGCCAGCGCCGGTACAGGGCTGACCAGGCCGCCATCCACATAGCTGCGGTTGCCAATTTGAACCGGTGAAAACACACCGGGAATGGATGACGAAGCGCGCACCGCCTGCCCCGCGTTGCCGCGTGAGAACGTGATCGACTGGCCGCTGGCCCAATCGGTGGCCACCGCGCCAAATGGCTTGGCAAACTGCTCCATCGGTTTGTTGTTGATGGCCTTATTCACAAAATTCTGCAACGCTTCGCCCTTGAGCATGCCGCGGCCGGTGATGGTCCAGTCCGCCAGTGCAGCTTCGTCCATGGCGAGTGCAGCCTGCTGCAAGGCAAAGCCGTTCATGCCGCTGGCGTACAGCGCACCCACCAGGCTGCCCGCGCTGGTGCCAGTGACAATGTCCGGCACGATGCCCTGCGCCTCCAGCACCTTGATCACGCCAATGTGCGCAAACCCGCGCGCCGCGCCACCGCCCAGCGCCAGGCCGATTTTCATCGCGCGCGCGGGCGCCACGGGCGGCGGTGTGGGCGCTGCAGTGGGCGTGGGCGCTGGTGCGGGCACAGGCGCAGGTGCGGTGGAAAGGCTTTTACAGCCGGCGGCGGTGAGCGTGATGAGCGCCGCAAAGGCAAGGGAGAAAGTTCTGCGTTGATTCATGGGCGGATTGTAGGGTGCAACGCCGCGCAGCACGTAATTTCAAAAGCGTCTACGCAATACCCATGCGCATTTTGAGCCTGTTTTGCTTGAAAACCCTCATGGATATTGCGTGCTGCAAATCACCGAAGCCTGTCATCCCGGCGTAGGCCGGGATCCAGGAGCTATCTCGCATGCTGAACATGCCGCTTGGATTCCGGCTTTCGCCGGAATGACAGCATCAGCGCTCGAAACACATCGAAAGTGAGATAGCTTCTGCATCACCCTATTCGCAGCGAAGCTGGCTGCCCTACCTGTACCGCTAAAACCGCGAACCCGGCTGCTGCAAAAACGCCAGCTCTTCCACCGTAGATTCACGCCCCAGCGCCGCGTTGCGATGCGGGTAGCGACCAAAGCGGTCAATGATCGCCTTATGCCGCAACTCGGAGTCGATCCCGCCGCCCTCGCCGTTGGCGCGGAACAGCTGCTGCGCCTCCACATGAATCGCCCTGGACTCGCTGTGCATGTACGGCATATACAAAAACATCCGCTCACTTTGCGAGAGTGCCGCATCTGCCCCCGCCGCCACCGCCTCCTGCGCCAACGATAGCGCCATGGCATCGTTGGCAAACGCAAGCGCACTGCCGCGATGCAGGTTGCGCGAAAACTGGTCCAGCACAATCACCTCCGCCAAGCGGCCTTTGGGCGTGGCGCGCCAGGCAAAGAGTTCTGACTTGCAGGCAGATGCGTGCAGCTCACCAAAAC
>JBJOQV010000222.1:0-5296 GCA_046049785.1 Pseudomonadota bacterium | reverse complement strand
GGTGCACAAGGTGGGCGATGACCTCGGTGTCGGTTTGGCTTTCGAACACGTAGCCTTTGGCCTTGAGTTCGGCGCGCAGCTCGTCGTGGTTTTCAATGATGCCGTTGTGCACCAGCGCGATGCGGTCGCGCGAAAAGTGCGGGTGCGCGTTGTGTGTAACAGGCGCGCCGTGCGTGGCCCAGCGCGTGTGGGCAATGCCGGTGTAGCCGGTGAGCTTGGTCTCACGCACCTGCGCATCCAGCTCGGCCACGCGCGAGGTGCTGCGCGCGCGCTTGAGCACCCCATCGGTATGCACCGCTACGCCGCAGGAGTCATAACCGCGGTATTCCAGGCGGCGCAGGCCTTCGACCAACATGGGAGTGATGTCTCTTTGCGCTACTGCGCCAACGATGCCGCACATGTTTTTCTCCAGATCAATGGCTTGACGATGGGCAAATCCTATCTGGAATAGACACCGCTTTCATTTCAGATATGTCTACATAATGAAATTTCTAGCCATAATATATGTGTGATGAACTAATATTGCATAATCTTTTTTTGATTGATTTTTAATTGCATGAACAACCTCCCGAATTCTAGCGATGTGTTGCTCGATGACCTCGATCATCGCATCCTCGCGCAGTTGCAGATCGACGCGTCGCTCACCAATTTTGCGCTCGCAGACAAGGTGCATGCGTCGCCGCCCACCACGCTGCGGCGCGTGCGGCGGCTGACTGAACTGGGCATCATCGAAAAGACCGTGGCGATTGTGTCTGCGGAAAAACTCGGCGACGGGCTCACGGCGATTGTGGAGATCACGCTGGACGTGCAATCTGCCGAAAGCCTGCAAGCGTTTGAAGCGCTGGCGGCAAAAGACGAGGCGGTGCAGCAGTGCTACCGCGTCTCCGGCGGTGTGGGCGGCACCGATTTTGTCTTGATCCTTCAGGTGCGTGATATGCCCGCGTACCACGCCACCGTGCACCGTCTGTTCACTGCGCAGGCCAATGTGCGCAATGTGCGCAGCTTTTTTTCAATTCACCGCAGCAAGTTCGAAACGCGGATTGATTTAAAGTAGATCACGCAATATCCATGCGCTTTTCCAAGCAAAAATGGCTGGAAAAGCGCATGGATATTGCGTAGAACGCTGTTGTACCCGCGTTCAAAGGGCCACGGTCAGCGGCCCGTCCGGCTGGGACGGCCCTCCCCACGCACTAAAGCAGAGGGATCCCGCTGCGCCGAAGACGCAGGAAATAGACGACAAATGCCGCAGTGAAGACTATGTCGCCCAGGATCACCAAGATCGCGAACCCCGAGGTCCAGCCGTTCAGGTACATGTAGGTGAGGTTGAGCGCGAACAGCGCCTTGCCCAGCCCGCCCATGGCCACCACGCCAGAATGACGCGCTGGGTCGCGCGCCACAGCGAGAAAGCCAAAACCGTAAAGCAAAGCTGTCCCCCAGGCGCCGCGATAAACAGCGACTTGCACAGGATCGGCCAGTGCATAACCGAACTCGTGCGCAAACATGCCGGCAGGGTCGAAAACCCCTGGTAGGCCCCCAGCAAAGTTCCAGATCGCGGCGATCAGAAACCATGCGCGAAACAGGCGCACCTCCCGCGGGGGCAAAACGGGAGATGTCATTGCTGCAGTCATTGTTGATCCCCCATGGCTTGGTCTTTGATGCTTCGGGTCCATACCTCACTACGGCACAGCGGGCCAAGGCAGCCAGTCACACGCAGTTCGGTCGCCGACACCAGGCGCATGTGAGCGCGGAAGGTTTTTCCGTCGTCTGGGTTGTACAGCCGCCCGTTGCGCCAGCCATCCGGCGCTGTGGCAAAGCCCCACAGGATCGGCAGGCCAATGAGTGCGCGTTCACGCAAAGCGGGGGCTCGATTACGCACATCCTGGGTGTGGCCTTGCGTGAAGCGGGCGTCGGCCCAGGCCAATCGTCCGCAAGGCGTTCCATCACCGCAATCGCTGATGTCCACAAGCGCGCCGTAGCGCACCTCACGCCATCGACCGGCAAGGTCGCCTAAGTCCGCGGCTCCAGCGTAATCGGCCATCACAGTGCAGACAATCAAGACGAGAAAGGCGGGATGCCACATGGACGACTCCAATATAATAGTACGCGTTATACATAAATCCGCGCGGCGTGTCAACGAGCAGAGCGGCATATCGGCGAAACTTGGCAGTTGAAACAGAGGTTGGTGCAATGACAAAACGAGCAGATCAAGACCGGCGTGGCAGGGGGCGCCCCTCACGCTCGGCAGAGCAGATCGCAGACATGCGCACCCATATCGCAGACTGCGCACTTCGGCTGTTTCAGCAAGAGGGCTACGCGGCGGTCTCGATGCGCAAGCTGGCTGCGCAGGCCGGTTGCACAACCAAGACGGTCTACGCGTACTTCGACGCCAAGATCGACATCCTGAGCCTGCTCTGGTCGGATGTCTTCACCACCCTCTTCGACCGGCTCGATGCCCTTGCTGCGGCCCAGCGCGCACCGGTAGCACGGCTCGAAGCGGTGGCACAGGCCTACGTCAGCTTCTGGCTGGAGCACCGCGAGCAATACTTTCTGGTCTTCATGTCGGGCGGTATCTCGCGGGCCGAAGTCGAGGGCTATGTCGCTACCGGCGTACCGCGTGCGCGGTTCGATCTGTTCGCCCGATGCCTCGCCGACGCACTCGGAGGCAAGGCAGATGCCAAGCTGTTGCGGGAGAAAAGCGAGGCGCTGTTTTGCGCGCTTAACGGAATCTCGCAGGCGCTGATCACCATCAGCGGCCACAACTGGTCAGCGCCTGAGTCACTCGTGCGCATCGCCGTCCGTGGGGTACTGAAATGATGCCGCACCTGAACACAGCGCCGCGGTTCCGGGTCGCAGGCGTCTCTTGATCGATCAAACTACCGGCAAGGCCATATAAACAGACGCTGCAATAGGAGAGTTTGAGCCGCTACGCAATATCCATGAGCTTTTTCAGACAAAAATGGCCGGGAAAGCGCATGGATATTGCGTACAAACCCTCCAAACTATTGTTATCAGCGCGCCCAGCGCCGCGCAATGTCATCCCAAAACGCTTGATGCTGCACATCCGCAAGCACTTGCACGCGGCGGCCATGCGGGTCGCGCAGCGTGCGGCCCATGGAGGTGCCAGTCACTTCAACGCGGATGGTTTCGTCGCGCACGGTAAATAGTTGCGGCGCACCCAGATACGCGGTGGTGAGCACATCCCACACCGCGTAGGCGCGAAACGCGATCATCGCGTAGCACTGCCCGGCCAGATCAGACAGCGGGTGTTGCCGCTGCGCCGCGAGCGTGGCGCGAAATGCGGCGGACAGCGGCACGGTATCGGTGAGATCAAGCGGGCACATGGTCAGCGGCAAGTTGGATGCGAGCACGGCGGCCACCGCCGGCGGATCCCAAAACGCATTCCACTCCGCGCTGCCGTCATGAAACGGCGCATGCTGCGCAGATACATTGCCTGCGCTGCCGGTTTCCAAGCTGTGCTCTACGCCAAGCGCGCCGCCCATCCACACAATGCGGCCGATCTTGCTGGCGGCGTGTGGATGGCGCGCGAGCAGTGCGGCGATGGTCGATAGCGGCCCAAGCTCCAGCACCGTCACGGGTTGATCGCTTGCGAGCAGCACTTGCGCCAGAAAATCCACACCGCTGCCGTCCACGCGCGGCGCACGCGGTAAGCCGGGCGTATTCAGAATCGGCAACTGGTTGATGCGGCAACAGTCCACCCGCCATTCATGCGGAAACGGATTGATACCGCGCACTTCACTGGCCGCCACCGGCACATGCGGCAAACCTGCGAGGCCGAGGAGTTTGCGGCTAGCCTCTACGCCATACTCCACATAGCAGTCGGCATCCGTCACGCACACAGCTTTGAGGTCGTACTGCTCAAACGTGCAGGCGAGCAAGAGTGAGAGCAGATCGTCGACGGCGCCGTCGTGGCTGAGGATGAGTGGTGTTGGGTTCTGCTTCATTAGCTAGTGAACTAAATGGCTCTACGCAGTATTCATGCGCCTTCTAGGCTATTTTTGCTCCAAAAGGCGCATGAATACTGCGTACTGTATGTTGCGTTACTTCTTAACCTTCACCGGCCGCACCCAGCCGTCAATGCTCATCTGCTTGGCGCGCGCCACGGTGAGCTTGCCGGCGGGCGCGTCTTTGCCAATCACGCTGCCCGCGCCGATGGTGGCGTTCTCGCCAATCGTTACAGGCGCGACCAGCACGCTGTTGCTGCCGATGTGGACGCCCGCGCCAATCGTAGTTTGGTGTTTATTCGCGCCATCGTAGTTGGCGGTAATGCTGCCGGCGCCGTAATTCACGTTCTCGCCCACCACTGCATCGCCCAGATACGCCAGGTGCCCGGCCTTGGCGCCTTTGCCCATGCGGGTGTTTTTCAGCTCGACAAAATTGCCGATGTGCGCCTTGTCTTCCACCACATTGCCGGGCCGCAGCCGCGCAAAGGGGCCAATGTCTACGCCCGCGCCTACTTTACTGTCGGCAATATGCGTGAACGGCGCGATGATGCTGCCCGCGCCGATGCTGGCGTTTTTAATGATGCAGTGGGCGCCGATCTTCACGCCGTCGGCCAGTTGCACGTTGCCTTCAAAGATGCAGTTCACATCAATCTCTACATCCGCGCCGCAGGAGAGCGTGCCGCGCACATCGATGCGCGCGGGGTCGATCACGGTCACGCCTTGCGTCATCAGGAGGGTGGCCTGGGCTTTTTGGTGCGCGCGCTCCAGCTGCGCGAGTTGTTTTTTGTCGTTCACGCCTTCCACCTCCCAGCGGTCATGCGGGTGTACGGTGTTCACCGCAATGCCATCGGCCACGGCCATGGCGATGATGTCGGTCAGGTAATACTCGCCCTGCGCGTTGCTGTTCTTGAGTTTTGAAAGCCAATGGCGCAGTTCCACCGTGGGCGCGCAGAGGATGCCGGTGTTGATCTCCGCAATCGCCAGCTCGGCTTCGCTTGCGTCTTTGTGCTCAACGATCCGCGTGACGTTGTGGCTGGCATCGCGCACAATGCGGCCGTAGCCGCCGGGGTCGGGCAGCTTGACGGTGAGCAGGCCTACTTCAGTTTCGCCTGCGGCGCCCAGCAGCGACTGCAGCGTATCGGTGCGGATCAGTGGCACATCACCGTACAGTACTAACGTGCAGCTGGAATCGGCCAGCAGCGGCATAGCCTGCGCCACCGCGTGGCCGGTGCCCAATTGCTGGGCTTGCAGGGCAAACTCCACGCCTTGATGTTCAAATTGCTGCCTTACACTCTCCGCACCATGGCCAATCACCACCACCAGCCGCTTGGGAT
>JBJOQV010000221.1:0-7191 GCA_046049785.1 Pseudomonadota bacterium | reverse complement strand
CCGCTCTCGCTGGTGCGGCGCAACGAGACGCTCGAGGGCGGCGCGCCGCTCAAGCCGGTCGGCCTGCGCGTGATGTCGCCGCAGACCGCACGCGAGGTGCGCCACATGCTGCAGCTGGCCGCCGGGCCGGGCGGCACGGCGCCCAAGGCGCAAGTGGTGGGCTACCGCGTGGCAGGCAAGACAGGCACCGCGCGCAAGCAAGGCGGTGGCGGGTATCTGGAAGGCAAATACATCGGCTCCTTCGTTGGATTTGCGCCGGCCAGCAATCCGCGCATCATCGTCGCCACCATGATTGATGAGCCTTCGAATGGCAAGACTTACGGTGGCGACGTGGCTGCGCCGGTGTTTGCCAATGTGGTGGCGGGCAGTCTGCGTGCGCTGAATCTGCCGCCGGATGCGCCTTACAAGACGCTGGTGGTGCGTGATCAGGGGGCTACCGAAACCGTGGGGCAGGCGCTATGAACGCGGCCGCCATCGCGCAGTGGATTGCGCAGCACTGCAGCGCCGGCGCGCACTTGGCGAGTGATTCGCGCGCGGTGTTCGCCGGCGACGTGTTTTTTGCCTACCCCGGCGAGCGGGTAGATGGCCGCAGCTATATCCGCGCCGCGGTGGCCGCTGGCGCGGCAGCGGTGGTGGTGGAGGAGGCGGGTTTTGACGCCGCTCAGTGCAAGGATGTGCCGTATCTTGCGGTGCCAGACCTCAAGCGCGTAGCAGGCGAGATCGCCGCGCATTTCTATGGCCATCCGTCACGCCATATGCAAGTCATCGGGGTGACTGGCACGAACGGCAAGACCACCTGCACGCAGTGGCTGGCGCATTGCCTGAGCGCAGCCGGCACCAAATGCGCGGTGATCGGAACGCTGGGCATTGGCTTTCCCGGTGCGATGTCTTCGACCGGATTTACTACACCACAGGCGGTTGAGTTGCAGCGTCAGCTCGCGAGTTTGCGTGCAGAAGGCGCGCAGGGCTGCGCGATTGAAGTATCGAGCATCGGCCTTTGCGAGCACCGCTTGGCCGGGATGCACTTTGCGGTTGCGGCGTTCACCAATCTCACCCGCGATCACCTGGATTATCACGGCACGCAGGAGGCGTATGAAGCCGCTAAGCGCAGCCTGTTCGGTTGGCCAGAGCTGGCCGATGTCGTGATTAATCTCGACGATGCTGCCGGCCGCCGTATTGCTGCGCAATTGCATGCGGCGGCGCTGCGTCCGCGCATTTGGGCCACCAGTATGACCACATCCCAGGGAGAAAATGCAGACACGCTTGTTGGCGCATCCGGGTTGCAATGGCAGGGCCGGTCTGCGCACTTTGAGTTGACGCATGAGGGCGCGCAGCTGGATGTCAAGCTGCCGGCGCTGGGCGACTACAACGTTGCCAATGCGCTGACAGTCGCCGGCTGCCTGCTGGCGCTGCGCATGCCGATCCACGCCGTGGCTGCGGCGCTGGCTACCGTGCCTGCCGTTGCCGGGCGCATGAATGCCCTGGGCGGTGAGGACACGCCGCTCGCGGTAGTGGACTATGCCCACACGCCCGATGCGCTTGCAAGTGCGCTGAATGCGCTGCGGCCGGTGGCCCATGACCGCAAGGGCAAGCTCATTTGTGTGTTTGGTTGTGGCGGTGACCGCGACCCAGGCAAGCGGCCGCAGATGGGCCAGATCGCTGCCGAACTGGCTGATCGCGTGGTGGTTACCAGCGACAACCCGCGCAGCGAAGCGCCACAGAACATTATCGATCAAATTCTTGCTGGCATTGATCGACCCGGCGCGCTGCATGTTGACGCAGACCGTGCGCGCGCCATTGCGTACGCGGTTGATTCTGCACACGCAAACGACGTGGTGCTGCTGGCTGGCAAAGGCCATGAATCCGTGCAGGAAATTGCGGGTGTGAAGCATCCGTTTGACGATGCGACGCACGCGCGGCAAGCGCTCGATGCATGGCGCAGCACGCATATGCACGCGGAGGGCGCAGCATGATGCAACTGCGCGAGGCCGCACTGAACTTGCAGCACGCAACCATTGCGGGCGATGCGAGCGCGCGCTTTATGCGTGTACACACTGACACGCGCACTGCGCAGGCCGGCGATTTGTTTGTCGCGCTGAAGGGCGAGCGTTTCGACGCGCACGATTTCTTGCCGCAGCTGCTGGAAAAGCGCGTCGCTGCAGCTATGGTTGCGCCGTATGCGCAGATTCCCGATGGGCTTGCAGCGATCGTCGTGCCCGATCCAAAGCGAGCTCTGGGCGAACTGGCCCGCGCATGGCGCAAGCGGTTTTCGCCGGCGCTGGTGATGGTGACTGGCAGCAACGGCAAGACCACCACCAAGGACATGGTTGCCACGATCTTCCGTGCCGCGGCGGGTGAAGCGCGCGTGCTCGCGACAAAAGGCAACCTGAACAATGACATCGGTTTGCCGCTGACGCTGCTTGGCCTGCGCGGCGAACACCGGTTTGCCGTAATTGAGGCGGGAATGAATCATCCCGGCGAAACGGCAGAGCTTGCCGCAATCGCACAGCCCACGATTGTTCTGATCACCAATGCGCAGCGCGAACACCAGGAATTCATGGTCAGCGTGGAAGCCGTGGCACGCGAGCACGCGCTTGGGGTTCATGCGTTACCCGCTGACGGTACGGCGGTGTTCCCTGCTGACGATGCATACGCAGGCATATGGCGCGCCGCCGCTGGCACACGCCGCAGCCTTGAATTCAATTCAGAGGGCGTTCACGCAATATCCATGCGGGTTTTAAGCCAAAATGGCCTGGAAACACGCATGAATATTGCGTCATCTATTGGTGAGTATCCAGTGACATTGCGTATTGGCGGGCATCACAACGTGCGCAACGCGGCGGCTGCCCTGGCGGCCGCTCACGCCGCGGGCGTGGACGCAGCCGCGATTGCGCAGGGGCTCAATGCATTCACGCCGGCCAAGGGGCGGATGCAGCGCCTGACGCATTCCGGCTTTGTCTTGGTGGATGACACCTACAACGCCAATCCGGATTCGGTACGCGCCGCGATCGACGTGCTGACTAGTTTGTCGGGTCGCCGGGTGCTGGTGCTCGGCGACATGGGCGAGGTGGGAGAACACAGCGCGGCCTTTCACAGC
The DNA here is from genome assembly GCA_046049785.1 of Pseudomonadota bacterium. GTDB lineage: Bacteria > Pseudomonadota > Gammaproteobacteria > Burkholderiales > Burkholderiaceae_C > JBJOQV01. Next base: position 4,094 of record JBJOQV010000221.1, on the reverse strand, counting down.
GAAGTGGGCGCCTATGCAGCCCAGTGCGGTGTGCAGAGCTTGATCACCATGGGTGTGGCTACGCAGGCGAGCCTTGCAGCGTTTGTTACTGCCGCGCCCGGCGCGCAAGCGGGCCATGCCAATTCTGTGCAGGAAGCTGCTGACTTGATCGCCGCGCTCGCACTGACTCAGGATGACACAGTGCTGGTCAAAGGTTCGCGCTTCATGGCGATGGAACGGGTTATTCAAAAACTACAAGAAATGGAGCGTGCACCATGCTGATGTGGCTTGCACAGTTTGCGCAGGAAGTCGGTCCGCTGAATGTGTTTCGCTACATCACGTTCCGCGCCGTGGGGGCATGCGCCACCGCGCTGCTGCTTGGTCTGGTCTTTGGGCCCTTGGTAATCAACCGGCTCACTGCATTGAAAATCGGCCAAGCCGTGCGCATCGACGGACCGCAAACCCACCTGGTCAAAAGCGGCACACCCACCATGGGCGGCGCACTGATTCTGCTGTCAATCGCCGTGTCAACGCTGCTATGGATGGACCTAACCAACCGCTTTGTGTGGGTGGTGATGATCGTCACCTTTGGGTTTGGCTGGATCGGTTGGGTGGACGATTACCGCAAAGTGGTACACAAAAATCCGAAGGGTATGAGCGCGAAGGAAAAGTACTTCTGGCAAACGCTGATTGGCCTTGCCGCAGCGATCTATCTTGCCTTTGCAGTGTCCGCGCCCAACGCAGAGAAAGGGTTCGATCTGTTTATCAGCTGGCTTGCTTCGGGCATGACACTGGAGTTGCCGGAGCGGGCGGATTTACTCGTGCCGTTTTTCAAGAGCATCAGCTATCCGCTGGGGGTGTTTGGATTTATTGCACTGACCTACTTTGTTATTGTCGGCACTAGCAATGCCGTCAATCTGACCGATGGTCTGGATGGCCTGGCGATCATGCCTACTGTGATGGTGGGTTCTGCGCTGGGCGTATTTGCCTATGTGGTGGGCCGGGTCGATTACGCAAAATATCTGTTCTTTCCGCACATCCCCGGCGCAGGTGAACTCATGGTGTTTTGCGCGGCCATGGCCGGCGCGGGCTTGGCGTTTCTATGGTTCAACGCGCATCCGGCTCAGGTGTTCATGGGCGATGTTGGTGCGCTGGCGCTGGGCGGCGCATTGGGCACGATTGCAGTGATCACCCGGCAAGAGATTGTGCTCTTCATCATGGGCGGCATTTTCGTTGCGGAAACGCTTTCGGTCATGCTGCAGGTGAGCTGGTTCAAATACACCAAGCGCAAGTATGGACAAGGACGGCGAATCTTGAAGATGGCACCGCTGCATCATCACTTTGAAGTCAGCGGCTGGAAGGAAACGCAGGTTGTTGTGCGGTTTTGGATCATCACCATGATGCTAGTGCTGGTTGGGCTTTCTACCTTGAAGTTGCGTTGATGGAATTTCTTTCTCAAAAACAAGTGCTGGTGCTGGGTCTGGGTGAGTCGGGGCTGGCCTGCGCACGTTTTGCTGCCGCGCATGGTGCGCACGTGCGCGTGGCAGACACGCGCGCGGACGCTGCGAAGCCGCCACCGCAGCTCGCGCAGCTTCAAGCAGACGTGGCTAGCGCGCAGCTGGTTTTGGGACCCTTTAGCGATGTGTTGCTTGAGGGCGTTGACCGCATTGCGATCAGCCCTGGTCTTGCGCCGGACGCGCCTGAGGTGAAGCCACTTCTGGATGAAGCCGCACGGCGCGGCATCACAGTGGACAGCGAGATCGAGTGGTTTGCACTTGCACTGCATGAGTTGGCGGTTCAGCGCGGCTACACCCCCAAGATCCTTGCGATCACCGGTACCAACGGCAAGACTACGGTCACCAGGCTTGCTGAGCATCTTGCGCATAGTGCAGACATGAAAGCGATTGCCTGCGGCAACGTAAGTCCTGCGGCACTGGATGCGCTTGCGCAGGCCATGGCCGATGACGCGTTGCCCGCGCTATGGATTTTGGAGCTTTCCAGTTTTCAACTGCACTTTACGCGCAGCCTGGCCGCTGATGCTGCAACCGTGTTGAACCTAAGCCAAGACCATCTGGACTGGCATGGCAGCATGCAGGCCTATGCGGTGGATAAAGCACGCATCTTTAGCGAACGCGCGGTGCGCGTACTGAATCGGGACGATCCTCTGGTAGCCGCCATGCGGTCAGATGCAAAGCTCGCGCCGGCCGCAGTCACCTTTGGATTGCATGCACCACTTGTTGCTGGCGATTGGGGGGTGCTGGACGATGGCGGCCTGCGCTGGCTGGCACAGGCGCGTGCTGTGGACGACGGGCCTCGCAAGAAAGGGGCGCCGCCCGCAGACACGCAGATTTATCGGCTGATGCCGGCCGATGCACTGCGCATCCGTGGGTCGCACAATCATGCCAATGCACTTGCGGCGCTCGCGCTGCTGGACGCGGTCGGCACGCCGCTTGGTCCGATGCTGCGCGGTCTGCGTGACTACGCAGGCGAGCCGCATCGTGCGCAGTTTGTGGCAAGCGTGAGCGGTGTTGATTACATCGACGACAGCAAAGGCACCAATGTGGGCGCGACTGTGGCTGCAATCCAGGGCTTTGCTGAGGGCAGGCGCAGAATCGTGCTGATCGCCGGTGGCCAAGGCAAGGGACAAGACTTTGCGCCGCTTGCGACAGTTGCGCCGTTTATCAAGGCTGCGGTGCTGATCGGCACCGACGCCGGGCAGATAGAGAGCGCGTTGCAGGGGCATGTGCAAACAATCGCACGCGCGGCGGACTTGCCTCCAGCAGTCGCCGCTGCCGCGCAACAAGCTACGGCGGGGGATGTGGTGCTGCTGTCCCCTGCCTGCGCCAGCTTGGATATGTTTAAGAACTATGCACATCGCGCGCAGGTTTATGTGCAAGCTGTGCGTGAACTCGCCGCGAAAGCGGGGCAGGCATGATCAAGCGAATGACAGCGTGGCTCAGCCCGGCGCAGGCCGCAGTGCTACCGCAGCGTGCACACTTAGCTGCGGTCGACGAGTGGCTGGCGGTGTGCGTGGGCGTGCTGATCGTGCTGGGTGCGGTGATGGTCTATTCCGCGTCAATTGCCTTGCCCGACGCACCGCGATTTGCACGCTACACGCCTACGCATTTTCTCATCCGGCATGTGCTGTTTATCTGCGTGGGACTGGCTGCTGCGGCGATCGTATTCCGCGTGCCGATGGCAGTATGGCAGCGGCATGCGCCGGTGCTGTTCTTGGTGGGCATCGCGCTGCTCGTTCTGGTGCTCATTCCAGGTATTGGCAAGAACGTGAATGGGGCGAACAGGTGGATTCCACTGCCTGTCATTAACTTTCAACCATCGGAAGTGATGAAACTGCTCATCATTCTCTACGGTGCTGATTACGCCGCTCGGAAACAAGCAGTACTGAAGCAATTCAAACAAGGATTGCTGCCCATCATCATCGCTGTTGGCGTAGTGGGTGCGTTGCTGTTGCTGCAGCCCGACCTGGGCGCGCTGATTGTGATTTCCGGAATCGCAGTCTCTATTCTGTTTTTGGGCGGCATGAGCCTGCGTATTTTTCTGGGTACGGTCTTATCGCTCGCTGCCGCCTTTGTTGCAGTGATTGTGCTCTCGCCCTGGCGTAAAGACCGCATTTTTGCCTACCTAAATCCGTGGGACGAAAACAATGCGCTTGGCAAAGCGTATCAACTTACGCATTCGCTGATAGCGTTTGGGCGTGGTGAAATTTTTGGTGTGGGGCTGGGCGGCAGTGTGGAGAAACTCCACTATCTGCCCGAAGCGCATACCGACTTCATCATGGCAATTGTGGCCGAGGAGCTCGGGTTTGCGGGCGTACTATTGGTGGTTGTGCTTTTCTACATCATCACGCGCAAAGCGTTTGTGATAGGGCGTCAAGCGGTCAAACTTGACCGGATTTTTGCCGGACTGGTTGCGCAAGGCATCGGCTGCTGGATTGGCTTACAGGCTTTTATCAATATTGGTGTAGCGAGCGGACTGCTGCCGACAAAAGGCTTGACGCTGCCTTTCATCAGCTACGGCGGCTCGGCCATGTTGATGAGCTGCGTGGCGCTGGGCGTGTTGTTGCGGGTGGATTATGAATGCCGGCAGATGATGAA
>JBJOQV010000220.1:0-5583 GCA_046049785.1 Pseudomonadota bacterium | reverse complement strand
ACGTTGTATGCCGAAGGGCAGCGCCGCTATGTGGAAAGCTTGTCGGCCTACGCGCGGCAGTTCTTGCAGTTGATGGAAAAGCCGGATGTAGATTTGATCGAAGGCCTGTCGCCGGCGATTTCGATTGAGCAGAAAGCCACCAGCCACAACCCACGCTCTACTGTCGGCACCGTCACAGAAATTCACGACTACCTGCGCCTGCTCTACGCGCGCGTAGGCACGCCCTATTGCCCAGACCATCCCACCCACGCGCTGCAAGCGCAAAGCGTGAGCCAGATGGTGGACCACGTGCTCGCGCTGCCGGAAGACACCAAGGTCATGATCCTCGCGCCCGCGGTGGTGAACCGCAAGGGCGAGCATGCGGATCTGTTTGCGCAGTGGCAGGGCCAGGGGTTTGTGCGCTTTCGCATCCGCACCAATGAAGGCGAGGCAAAGACCTATGAAGTAGAAGACCTGCCCAAGCTGGACAAAAAATTCAAACACTCGATCGACATCGTGATCGACCGCCTGAAGGTGCGCGCCGATGCCAAACAGCGCCTGGCGGAAAGTTTTGAAACTGCGCTGCGCCTGGCTGATGGCCGCGCGGTGCTGGAGAACATGGACACCGGCGAGAGCAATGTGTTCAGCAATAAGTTTGCCTGCCCTGTCTGCGGCTGGTCACTCGCTGAACTTGAGCCGCGTTTGTTCTCTTTCAATAACCCCGTAGGCGCCTGCCCCACCTGCGACGGCCTGGGCACGGTGCAGTTTTTTGATGAGAAGCGCGTGGTGGCCTTTCCGTCGCTCTCGCTCGCCAGTGGCGCGATCAAGGGCTGGGACAGGCGCAACAACTTCTACTTTTCCATGCTGGAGAGTCTGGCCAAGCACTATGACTTTGATGTGGACACGCCGTTTGAAGCGCTGCCGGACAACGCGCGCCATGTCGTGCTGCACGGCAGCGGCAAAGACGAAATCAATTTTGTCTACGTGGACGAGAAAGGCCGCAAGCGCATTGGCAAGCACACGTTTGAAGGCATTCTCAACAATCTTGACCGGCGCTACAAAGAAACTGATTCCGTTGCCGTGCGCGAAGAGCTGGCCAAATACATCCACCACAAGCCCTGCCCTTCATGCCACGGCGCCCGCCTGAATGTGGCGGCGCGCTTTGTGCGGCTGGGGCCGAAGAAAGCAGAGCTGGCGATCTATGAAATCGCCAGCATGACGCTGGCGCAATGCCACGCCTGGTTTGACGCACTCAAACTCACCGGCGCCAAACGCGAGATTGCCGAGCGCATCATCAAAGAGATCGCCACGCGGCTGAAATTTTTGAACGATGTGGGGCTGAACTATCTGAGCCTGGATCGCAGCGCAGACACACTCAGTGGCGGCGAAGCGCAGCGCATCCGCCTCGCATCGCAGATCGGCAGCGGCCTTACCGGTGTGATGTACGTGCTGGATGAACCCAGCATCGGCCTGCACCAGCGCGACAATGATCGCTTGATCGGCACGCTCAAACACTTGCGCGACATTGGCAACAGCGTGCTCGTGGTGGAACATGATGAAGACATGATCCGCCAAGCCGACCACGTGATCGATATGGGTCCCGGCGCAGGCGAACACGGCGGTCGCGTACTGGTGGATGGCACGCCCGCGCAGGTGGAAAAGAGCAAAGACTCCATCACCGGCAAATACCTTGCCCGCGCGCTGCGCATTGATGTGCCAACCAAACGCCACGCGCCCTCATCACTGCCGCCGGAGTCGCCTTTAACCCCCTCTCCCGCATCAGCGGGAGAGGGCGGGGGTGAGGGCAAAACAACGCGCAACAAGAAAAAATTCGAGCAAGCGCCACCCAAACCCGGCATGCCACTCACCGCAGCCCAGCGCACCCAAGAACGCATCGAACCCATCCGCCGCATCCAACCCACAGAAACCGGCTGGCTACGCATCAACGGCGCCAAAGGCAACAACCTCAAAAACGTCACGCTCGATCTCCCAGTCGGTTTGCTCGTGTGCGTCACCGGCGTCTCCGGCTCCGGCAAGTCCACGCTGATCAATGAAACGCTGTATACCGCCGCAGCGCGTGCGATCTACAACGCGCACGATGAACCCGCCGCGCATGACGCAATCGAAGGTTTGCATCACTTCGACAAAGTGGTCAACGTCGACCAAGGCCCGATTGGCCGCACCCCGCGCTCCAACCCCGCCACCTACACCGGCTTGTTTGCACCCATCCGCGAACTGTTCGCTGGCGTACCGCAAAGCCGTGAGCGCGGCTACGAGGCCGGGCGCTTTAGCTTCAACGTCAAAGGCGGGCGCTGCGAAGCCTGCCAGGGCGACGGCGTCGTCAAGGTAGAAATGCATTTTCTGCCCGACATGTACGTACCCTGCGACGTGTGCCACGGCAAACGCTACAACCGCGAAACATTGGAGATCATGTACCGCGGCAAAAACATCGCCGATGTGCTGGGCATGCGCGTGAGTGAAGCGTTTGACTATTTTGAAGCCGTGCCCGCCGTCAACCGCAAACTGCAAACCCTGCTGGATGTGGGCCTGGGCTACATCACCCTCGGCCAAAGCGCCACCACACTCTCCGGCGGCGAAGCGCAGCGCGTCAAGCTGTCATTAGAACTTTCCAAACGCGACACCGGCAGAACCCTGTACGTGCTGGATGAACCCACCACCGGCCTGCACTTTCACGACAATGCGCAATTGCTCAAGGTCATCCACACCCTGCGCGACGCCGGCAACACCGTGGTCGTGATTGAACACAATCTGGATGTGATCAAAACTGCAGACTGGGTGATTGACTTGGGGCCAGAAGGCGGCGCGGGCGGCGGGCAGATTATTGCGGCGGGGACGCCGGAGGAAGTGGCTGCGAATCAGAACAGTTATACAGGGCGGTATCTGGCGAAGGTGCTGGAGGATACAACGGCGAAGAAAGCTAAACCGAATAGAAAAGCTGCGTAGGCTATGAGTGATTCTCAAATCGTCTTCACATGAAATTGATTTGTAGTCTGTTGTTCACTTTCCTTCAAAACTCACGACACGGATACGCTTGCCGACATTCGACGGATGCCACGCGTGTACCAAACCTTTTCGAAACTCACTGGGTTCCGAGTAAATAATGTTCACTGTGATGTGCGCAAGAACATAGCACCAAGCTGCGTAAATAACATGGCTATTGTTTTTCGTGACCGCTTGCACATGAGTGCGACCGACGTGGATTTGTGAAGTTTCCTTGTGGCTAGCCCAAAAGGCAAGGTACACATTTGGATGAAAAGTAGCCTGCATGATGGCTCTTGAGAATTCTGCGAGATTGAGTGGAATGCTGTTCTCGGCAATCAAACAACCAAACAGCTTCAGGAAGTACAAATGCACTTCACGCATAGATAGACGAACGGCACCAGGAAATACATCACTCAGTCTAATCAGCGTTCCGTTTTTCACCGGAGGGTTTCGCCATCGGAAGTACTCGGACAAACGCTCCCACGCTTGGTCATGTGATTGAGTTCGTTCGTTATTGCACTTGCTGCAAATAACCTTGGAATACTTGAGCACTCTAGCGTCGATACTTTGGACGATTTTGTTGCGTCGATCTCCATCGTGGAAATGGATCGGGTTCTTTTGATTGACAACCCCAAATACTGACTTCATATCAGAACGTTTGATTATGTGCTCGCCTGAGTCTGCAAGCGCTCCACAGATCCAACATTTGGAGACATGCAGCTCAGAACTCGAATTGACCTGTCCCGCGCTCAAACCACCTCCAACTCCACATGCACCCGCCTTCCAATCGCAGTCGCAATATTCACCAGTGCATCGAGCGAAAACCGCGACACGCGGCCGCGCAGCAAATCGTTCATGCGCGGCTGCGTCACGCCGCATTGCTGCGCAGCTTCAAGCTGCGTCCAGTCGCTGTTTTTCACGATGGCGGCAATCTTTTGCATGAGCTCGGCGCGGGCGCGCAGGTTGGCCGCTTCTTCAGGTGTGTCTGCTAGTGCGTCCCACACGCTTGCGTAAGTTTCAGGTTTGTTGGCCGCCTTGACGGTTTTGCGTGGTGTCTTGTTCATCACTTGCCTTTCATCAGTTCGGCAAAGCGTTTTTTGGCCAGATCAATATCGCGCTGCGGTGTAGTCTGCGTCTTTTTCTGAAACGCGTGCAACACCACTACGGCATCTGCCACGCGCGCGGTGTAAATCACGCGGTAGGTGCCGGAATCATCCCGCACGCGGATTTCTTCCACACCTTTGCCGATGGCCGGCATTGGTTTGAAATCATCAGGCTGGCCGCCACGCTGCACTTTGTCGATCTGATAACCAACGTCTTGCCGCACCTCTTCTGGAAACTCACGAATGGTTTTGAGCGAATCTCAGAGGAAACGGACTGGTTTCATTGGCCACATAGTATATCCAATTGAATATATTATCAAATGGCCTGAAGCAGCGCTACGCAATATCCATGCGCTTTTTCAGCCAAAATGCCTTGAAAAAGCTCATGGATATTGCATTGTCTATTTTCGATTTGCAACGTTCCCGCCAAGGCAGAGCGCAAGATTCGGAATGATTTGCATCGGCGATGCGCCTATTGTGAAGGCTTGAATCATTTAGCTAGAACGAAAGGGCATGCGCATGCAAACCACGTCTTATATTTTCTCGGGAATCGATGCCGCGCCGCTGGCGTACCTGTTTGGCAAAAGCGATGGCGAGTTACATGCACTGGGCGCGCGCCGCATGGTGGCGGATGCGGAGACCGGCTTTCCCTGCCGCGTCAGTTTGTGTGAAGCTGCGCCGGGCCAGAGCGTGATTCTCACCGCGTATGAACATCAACGCGCGCATTCGCCTTACCGCGCCAGCGGGCCGATTTTTGTGGTGGAAGGCAGCAGCGCCGCCGCGCGGTTTGAAAACGAAGTGCCGCCGGTGGTGCGCACGCGCTTGATGTCTGTGCGTGCTTATGATGCAGACGATTTGATTGTGGACGCAGAAGTGATTGAAGGTGCGGCGATTGAACAGGCCATCACGCGCATGTTTGCGGACGAGCGTGTGCGCTATCTGCACCTGCATAACGCCAGGCGCGGCTGCTATTCGTGCCGTGTAGACCGTGCATAGCAGGTTTTGGAATTTTCCAGCATGGCTCACGCAATATCCATGCGCCTTTTGAGGCAAAAATGGCTCAAAAGGCTCATGGATACTGCGTAGAGTACTTCTAACCCCTGCTTATTTAGTGCGATACAGCGGCTGCGCCATCTCGATAGGCTGCACATCCAAGTACAGATTCACCACGGTTACATCGTTGCCACCAAACTGGCCGGTGGCGTAGCCCACGGTGTCTGGCCCTTTGCGGAACTTGAATTCAAACCCTTGCTGCGGCTGCGCACTGCGTTGATCAAACGCCAGCCCAATCACCTCTGGCTGCGCGTTGTCGATAAAGTGCGTCATCAACTCCACCAAGGTCATGCGGCCCAGCACGGCAGGATAAAAGCGGGTGTCACTGGAGCGCGGTTTGAAGTTTGCGGCGTTGGGGCGAATCACTTCATCGTCCAGCTTGGCTTTGGCTGCGGTGACTTGCCGCGTAGCCAGGTTGAGCTTGTCACCACGCTCCAGATAACTG
>JBJOQV010000219.1:0-3273 GCA_046049785.1 Pseudomonadota bacterium | reverse complement strand
CTGATATCGCAGCGGAATGCAGTGACTTTAACGTGCGTTGCCCCCGGGCACACTCACGCAAACTGGGCAATCGTTCTGTGCGCGTAGGTTTGCAGCAACAAAGTGCCTGATTGCAAACACTGTTCAACGCGCGGAAAGGACAATTTTCAATTGTGTCTTGCGCTGGGCGGCAGGCACGTTCTTTTCAAGCATTATCAGGTGACGCCCACCCAGCCGCACTTTCAACCGGCCAACTCGCGCGTGAGCTGCGCCGCGCCAACCGCCTTGCAACCACTCACATTCTGCCCCGACCACAGCGGTGAAAAATCGCCGTTGCGTGCTTTGTCAACAGCGGCTTCTGCCTTGGCACGCAGCGGCGCAATGCCTGCAGTAGCGAGCGGAAACGCCGGCGCGGCGGGGTTGATGGCGCCAAGCTCGCGCATTAAACGGTTGACGATGCCGCGCGCGGGCCGGCCGGTGAACAGGTTGGTAAGCGCAGTGTGCGCGGCTGCATCGCTTCGCAGCGCGGCGCGGTGCATAGGGCTGGTAGTGGCCTCATCGCACAGCATGTAGGTAGTGCCAATCTGCACGCCTGCCGCGCCAAGCTGCATTGCCGCGCGCACCCCGGCCGCATCCGCAATGCCGCCGGCGGCGATCACGGGCACGTTCACCGCGCGCACAATCTGCGGCAGCAGCGCAAAAGTGCCCACTTGCGTGGTGAGGTCATCGGTAAGAAACATGCCGCGGTGGCCGCCGGCTTCCAAGCCCTGGGCGATGATGGCGTCTGCACCATGCGCTTCCAGCCACTTGGCCTCTGCCACAGTGGTGGCAGAGCTGAGCACCTTGGCGCCCCACGCCTTGACGCGCGCGAGCAGCTCGCGCGTGGGCAAGCCAAAGTGAAAGCTCACCACGGCGGGCTTGAATTTTTCTAGCACATCAGCCGCCGCGTGCGCGAACGGGTTGCGGCCTGCGCCGGCGGGGATGCTGGCAGGGTCAATGCCAAACTCCGCGTAATACGGCGCGAGTGTGTTGCGCCACGCCGCCTCGCGCGCCGCATCCGGCACGGGCGGTGTGTGGCAGAAAAAATTCACGTTGTACGGCTTGTCTGTACCCGCCTTGATCGCCGCAAGTTCAGAAGCAAGCTGCTCCAGTGACAGCATGGCCGCAGGCAGTGAGCCGAGCCCGCCCGCATTGCTCACCGCTACGGCAAGCGCGGCGCCTTGCACACCGGCCATCGGCGCTTGAATGATGGGTAGATCAGTGCCCAGAAGTGTGTTGATTGACATGTGCAGATGCTACCGAGCCACAAAACCAAACATGCCTTACGCAACATCCATGCGCTTTTTCAGCCATTTTTGGCTCAAAATGCCCATGGATATTGCGTGATCTACTTTGAGTATTCATATAAATTGATGATCCCCCTTGTTTGCGGCATACCGCTGCATCGCGCTGTCATCTAGCTTAATTAAGCTTCTCGCCCAATAACCCACTCAGGAGCGCACCAATGCCCAGCATGAATAACTTGCAGATCCTCGGTCAAATTGATGTGCAGCAGTTTTGGCCCACTGGAAGCAGCGATGCAGACACCACAAAACTCATGGTGCAGGTGGCGCCGGGCAGCTTTCGCATCAAGCTGGCGGGTAGCAGCACGCATGAGCCCACCAACGCCTATGAAAAAGCGTTTATGTATGGCGAAAAGAACAAGCAGGGCGTGCGCAAAAAAGAGCGGCTGATCAATAGCAAAGGCCAGATCACCGTGCGCTTGCAGCGCGTGGACGCGCCGGAGTTGCACATCAACCCCGGGCCGATCAAAGGCAAATCGCTCAAAGGCACCGGGCTGTTTGTGGAATACCGCCAGCGCCAAGCCGAAACCGGTACGGTAGCGCTGCGCAAGTTTTTGCAGAAGCAGGCCGGCAGCGATGGCCTGCTGCCCTGCGTGTTCGATTCCAACCTGCCCGAGGGCACTGGCCCGGGCGAGGTGGTGGACAAATACGGCCGCTTTGTAGGCGACATCATGATTGGCAGCGGCACCAAGCGCGTCAACCTCAACTTATGGTTGCTTGAGCAAGGCTGGGCGATTGTGGCGCTATACGACAGCATGCTTGCGCACGAGATTGATGAATCGCTAAAAGCCTGGAAAAGCGGCAAAGGCAAAGGCAGCCGCACACATTACCGCAGCAAGTTTGAACCTTTTGAACTATTGACCTTTCGCGAGCCAGTAGCCACAGTGCAGGATGAAGGCGATAAAAAATTTATCCACCCCAAGTACTTTCGCCGTTACGTGACCTGGTACGCCCACAGCAAGGCGGGCAATCTGAGTGGCGACTTTCCTGACTACCTGGAAAGCCGCGCTGAAGATGTGTACGAGCTCGATGAATTTTTAGCCGCGCTCAAAGCCGGCAAAACCAAGCCAGACAATATCTACCCGCTGTATGACCGTAGCGCTGACGGCGATGGCGTCAGTTGGAAACCCAAGCAATTCATCTTTTTAGAAGCACCTTCTACGGTATATAGCGATGCAAGCGGGAAAGACGCCAAATTGACCAAGAGCGATTGGTAACTGCGCAGCATCCGTACGCCTTTTGAGCCTTGCGTACTTTGGTCTTACTCCTCGCCTAAAAACGTGTAGTGCCGCACGACGCTCTCTTGCCCGCCGAGTGCGCGGTAAAAATCCAGCGCGTGCGTGTCTTCTTCATCCGCAGCCACAAACACGGTGGCAATGCCGGCCTGCGCGCCCTGCTCGCGCAGCGCTGCCATTAGCCGCACGCCGATGCCGTGGCGCTGCAGGTCTGCGCGTACCGCGATGTCGTACAAAAACAGCTCGCGCGTCTGGCTGCGCGACATCGGCAGCACATGCGCCGTAAGACCACCGGCGAGCAGCTCATCCGCAAATGCCGCCAACACCCAAAAGTCTTGCCGCTGCAACAGCGTGTTGAGGTATGCGTCTGACAGCGGCGCGCGCGCTTCTTCAAATACCTGCGCCATCAGCGTGAACAGTTCGCGCGCGAGGGCGGTGTCTTGTGCTTGCAGGTGGTGGATGCGGATGGAAGGCATCTGGTAACGCTAAATCAGTTCAAAGTGCAAAGTGAAGTCGCAATATCCATGCGGGTTTTGGGGCAAAAATGGCTCGAAAGGCTCATGGGAATTGCGTGGAGACCTGTGGATCGCACCATTGATCCCGTAATTCAATACGGTAGTCGTTGTCATTCCCGCGCAGGCGGGAATCTAGGTCTGTTTACCGCCGCGCGCGGAACTAGATAAGCCTAGATTCCCGCCTGCGCGGGAATGACGGAG